>NZ_JBHTYI010000001.1:0-254300 GCF_043656335.1 Peribacillus sp. NPDC056705
TAAAACTGCATTTGATTTTTCGTCTATCGTATATTTAGTCAAAAAAACTGCACCTCCAATTGTTAGATGTTGTCTAACAATTGGGGTGCAGTTCATTTTTGCCGGCTCTTCTTTCCTTATTAACATCCATCCATTATATGTCACGTTTTGGAGGTCCTGGATACCGAATGAATGGATTAAACTGTTGGAAAATGAAAAAAATAAGAAAAAAATAATTTTATTTCAAAAAAGTATTGCCTAACCTATATGAACCATGATATTATCAAAAGCGTCGTCACAATAGAAGTTAACATCTTGAAAAGAAACATTTCATTAGTACGAGCCATTAGCTCAGTTGGTAGAGCATCTGACTTTTAATCAGAGGGTCGAAGGTTCGAATCCTTCATGGCTCACCATTTTTTCCGGCCCATTGGTCAAGCGGTTAAGACACCGCCCTTTCACGGCGGTAACACGGGTTCGAATCCCGTATGGGTCACTTCTTTATATAAAAGCTTTACTGGTCCCGTGGTGTAGCGGTTAACATGCCTGCCTGTCACGCAGGAGATCGCGGGTTCGATTCCCGTCGGGACCGCCATTTTATTTTTCCTAAAATAGAATATTTGGCTCAGTAGCTCAGTCGGTAGAGCAAAGGACTGAAAATCCTTGTGTCGGCGGTTCGATTCCGTCCTGAGCCATCCTTTTATAAACGCCTTTCTTTTAGGGCGTTTTTTGTTTTGCTTCCAGATGTATTTTGAATGAAATCTTGTTAATAGATTGTTAACGATTTGTAATATACCAATTTTGGCCAGTTCGGCATATAACTCGCTTTTAACCTTACTGGGCCTAGGCCCACTCCTTTTTCTGCAGTTTATTGAACTTACCCCGTTCCTATATTTATTGGTACATGTTGTCACCATTTATACAGTTCCATTACATTATGAAGTCTGTTTCTTGTTTTTTTTCTTAATATGGTAGAGTTATGAGTGATAAAAATCATTATAGAAATCAGTCATATGCATGTGGATATTTAAATTGGACTAATAATTCTTGAAATAAAATTGATTAGTTTCTTAATTGGTGACTGAGCCGTTAAGGAGGACAATATATGTTTAGCTCAAAAGGCAAGGGTATCATCCTGTTGACGGTTTCCGTCATTTTAATGCTTGCAGCAAACCGGGCAACTGCTGCTGGGATATCGGAAACTACAACCACCATTCAGCATGTTTATCTTAACGATGAGTTCGTTGGAAGTGTTACGGATGAAACGGAAATCGAAAAGATCGTAGCTGATAAGGTAGAGGCAGCACAGGAAGATTATCCGGAATTTACATTCGATAAAGAGACACAGCTGATGTTTGTACCTGAAGAGGTATTCGATGAAGAGGTAAAAGAGGATCAGACTGTTAAGGGAATTCAAGATCGGTTGAATGTGAAGGCAGAGGCGTATGAAATCGACATAGATAATCAGGCGGTCGCTTATGTTGCGTCAAAGGAAGATGCCGAGGACGTTATGGAGAAAATCACTCTATTATATGTGAATGAAGAGGAATACGCTGAATATGAATCAGGTAAAAAGGAAAGTGAAAAAGATGCAGATCCGTTAAAAGAGCCGGGAAGTAGAATTCTGGACATCGAATTTTCACTACCCGTCACGTTTAAAGAGACAATGGTATATCCAGACGAAATCAAGAGCGTCGATGAAACCCTTTCCATGTTAGAAGAAGGAAAGGAAGGGACGATGATCTATGAGGCTAAGGAAGATGAGGATCTTGAAGCCATTGCCACTAGGCATGATATGGACCTGGATCAACTGCTGGAGCTAAATCCGGGACAGGATGAGGACAAAGGTGTTAAAGAGGGTGAGCGGCTCTATGTGACCCAACGTATGCCCTATGTGAACGTAAGGGTAGAAAGAGAAATATATAAGGAAGAGAGGATTCCTTTTGAAAAGAAAGTGAAGGAGGATGCCGAACTTCCAAAGGGCGAGCTCATTACTGAACAATTAGGGAATGAGGGGATTCTTTCGTTCACCTATAATGTATCCGAAACAAATGGAAAGAAAATCAGTGAAACGATCGCAAAAAAAGAAGTCACGGAAAAGGCCAAAGCAGAAATTACCAGAAAAGGAACCAAGGTCATTCCTTCACAGGGCAGCGGTACATATTCCTGGCCTGCAGATGGGGGCTATATTTCCAGTAAGCAGGGTCAGCGCTGGGGGAAACTGCATAAAGGTATAGATATTGCCCGGCCAACCACCAGGACGATAACGGCAGCAGATCATGGGATAATCGAAAGTGCCGGAAACTCCGGAGGCTATGGAAATAAGATAACGATCAATCATAATAACGGGTATAAGACAGTGTATGCCCATTTGGAATCAATAGATGTACAAACAGGACAAAAGATTGAAAAAGGCATGAAAATTGGCATGATGGGTTCAACGGGGAACTCGACTGGTGTCCACCTCCATTTTGAAATATATAAAAACGGGTCTCTCGTTAATCCTCTAAACTATATAAGCCAGTAATCGATGGAAGTCTTCGAAATTTATTCGAAGACTTCTTTGCTTCATACATAGATGAGAATAATAGGAAAAAGGTGATTTAATGCCTATAAAATGATAAAGTAGAATAGAGACAATTTGCTTTCATTCCGGTGTTCAGCCCCCCTTTTATTGGGTATATATATGTAACTTTGCTTAAAATTAGGTTGCCGGCGTTGTGCAAGCAGAAGGAAAAGTGAATAAGGTCCCGGATAAGGACATGGTTTTTAATAGATTCAGTTCAGTTATTATAAAGGAGATAAGTACATGGATAAAAAGATTCTGGTAGTGGATGACGAAAAGCCAATTGCTGATATATTACAATTCAATCTGAAAAAAGAAGGCTATGAAGTTTTTTGTGCTTATGATGGCAATGAAGCCCTCAAAATGGTAGAAGAACGGCAACCCGATTTGATTTTACTTGATATCATGCTACCGCAGCGCGATGGCATGGAAGTTTGCCGGGAAGTAAGGAAGAAGTATGAAACGCCAATCATCATGTTAACGGCAAAAGATTCAGAGATTGATAAGGTCTTAGGGTTGGAGCTTGGTGCAGACGACTATGTGACAAAGCCATTTAGTACCCGGGAAATAATTGCCCGCGTTAAGGCGAACCTAAGACGTCAGCAAGCTGTTCCGGTTCCTGATCAAGAAAATGAACCGAAGGAAATTACGATAGGAACGCTCACTATCCATCCGGATGCCTATGTAGTATCCAAGCGGGGCGATACGATTGAATTAACGCATCGCGAATTTGAGTTGCTTCATTACTTAGCGAAGCACATCGGTCAGGTCATGACAAGGGAGCACTTATTACAAACCGTGTGGGGCTATGATTATTTTGGTGATGTGCGGACGGTCGATGTAACGGTGAGACGTCTTCGTGAGAAGATTGAAGACAATCCAAGCCATCCTGGCTGGATTGTAACTAGAAGAGGGGTCGGTTATTACCTGCGTAACCCTGAACAGGAGTAGTTTCTATGAAAAAGGTTGGTTTTTTTCGCTCAATTCATTTTAAATTTGTTCTGATTTATGTATTGCTCATTTTCGTAGCTATGCAAATAATCGGGGTATATTTTGTTGGGGAATTGGAAGAAAATCTTGTCGGGAACTTTACGAAATCAATAAAAGGTCACGTTAACCTGCTTACCTACAGTATTGGTGAAGAAATGGAAAAAGAGAGGGGAGAGGAAGATCCGACCCTCGAAGAAGCGATTGATACGATATTGAGAGACCGGGATAATTCATCGAATGATATTTCGGAAGTACGTGTCATCGACACCCGCAGCAGACGCGTGATCGGGACTTCAGCTCGAAGTAACCAGGATATTGTAGGGAAGAAGACAACGGAGGTCCTTATTAAGAATACGCTCATTTATGGAAAAGAAGATAGTGATATATTTCGGGACAAGAAAACAGGCAGGCGGCTCTGGGTCCTTTCGACACCCATTGAAGCAAATGAGGAGGTCATTGGCGCCGTCTATGTAATAGCAGAGATGGAAAATGTCTTTGAGCAGATGGATGAAATCAATAGCATCTTCATGACGGGTACGGCCATCGCCCTAGCCATTACGGCAATCTTGGGGATCCTGCTCGCACGAACGATCACAAGGCCGATGTCCGATATGAGAAAACAGGCCTTGGTGATGGCGAAAGGGAATTTCTCCAGAAAAGTTAGGGTATATGGCGATGATGAAATTGGCCAGCTTGCCGTCACTTTCAATAATTTGACCAAAAAGCTTCAAGAGTCGCAATCAAGCACAGAAGGAGAGCGGCGCAAGCTTTCTTCTGTACTTTCCAATATGACCGATGGCGTAATTTCAACGGATAGGCGCGGTCGGGTGAACTTGATTAATGAACCGGCGGCACAATTATTGGATGTCTCGAGTGAAACCGTCATGAACCAACCGATCATTGAGGTTTTGGGTCTTGAAGAAGAATATAAATTTGAGGATTTACTGGAAGAGCGAGATTCCGTAATCCTTGATTACAGCAAAAAAAATCGGCCTTTCATTTTGAGGGGGAACTTTTCGGTCATTCAAAAGGAAACGGGATTCGTCAATGGATTGATTACTGTTTTGCATGATATAACAGAGCAGGAAAAAATCGAGGGCGAACGCAGGGAGTTTGTTGCCAATGTATCACATGAACTGCGAACTCCGTTAACGACGATGAGAAGTTACCTGGAAGCATTGGCTGAAGGCGCATGGAAGGACGAGGAAATCGCTCCATCCTTTTTAAGTGTGACCCAAAATGAAACGGAGCGAATGATCAGGCTTGTTAATGATCTGTTGCAGCTTTCGAAAATGGACAGTAAAGATTACAGGCTTAAAACGGGCTGGGTCAATTTCAATAAATTCTATGACCACATCATCGATCGTTTTGAAATGACGAAAAATGATGACATCACGTTTAAACGTGATTTGCCGAAGGAAGCCTATTTTGTGGATATTGATGAAGATAAAATCACCCAGGTTCTCTATAATGTAATCTCCAACTCCTTAAAGTACTCACCTGAAGGGGGTCAAGTGACTTTCCGCGTCAGGGCATCCGATGGCTTTATCATTGTGAGCATTACAGATCAAGGAGTGGGTATCCCGAAAAACGTCATTGATAAAATATTCGACCGTTTCTACCGTGTGGATAAAGCAAGGGCCCGTAACTTAGGCGGGACAGGGCTTGGTTTAGCCATTGCAAAAGAGATGGTCGTGGCGCATGGCGGAAAAATATGGGCGGAAAGTGTGGATGGAAAAGGAACTACCGTGTTCTTTACACTTCCTTACGAACAGGAAGAAGAGGATGATTGGTCATGAATTTTGAACGTGCAAAAAGTATCATACTGATTATTTTGGTCGGGACAAGCATTTTTTTGACATGGAGCATTTGGACGTACGAGCCTGAATATGATCAATTTGATCAATCGAATTATATAAAGATTAAAAGCGATGTCCAGATTGTCAGCGATGTCATTAAACCAGTCAGTATCCTTTTCCATGGAAATGGGCAGCATTTCCAGACTTCCAATCCGGCAGAAATGAATGAAATGGAAAAAGAATTTTCGCAATGGCGTTTCAGAGGCTTAAAAGAGGTATCCGTAAAAAGGCTGCAAAGGAAATTTGACGATTTTGTCCATGAAGATGGGTCGATTGAAATCGAATTTTCCGATGATATACCCATCGCTCTTTATAAAACGGTATTGAATATAACGGATAAGGAAGTGCCTGAATTTTCATTTGATCGAATGATCATTAAACAAAAGGATATCAGCGGTAAGGAATCTCCCGTTTATTTTGTTTCCTATGATCATGAGAAGATTTATCAAGGTATGGTCGACACTAAAAAACTAAGGAATTTCATGGATTCATTTTATAAGGGTTCATACGATAAGCACCCTGAATATATGGCCGAAACGATAAACAGCAAAAGGACGCTGTTCGTCCCGGAAAACCCAGTGGAGATCAACAGACTTGAATATTATATTGACGATTTGGATATTGGAAACTTGAAAAATGCGTTATTTAATTATCCGAAGTTCGTACGCCAGGAATCCGTTTCGGTCGGTGAGGAATACACGGATGGAACAAGACTTATGACGGTCAATAAAGAGAATTACTTAATTTCTTATATCAATCCAGCACAAAAGATCAAGCTATTTGGCCGTTCCAGTGACCTTTTGCAAAAAAGCATCGATTTCATCAATGATCATGCCGGCTGGGAAGATAACAATTACCGCTTTGCCTATATGTCGGAGAATGAACAACGAGTGGTATTCCGCTTATTCATAAACGGTTATCCGGCCTTCAATGAATCGGGAATGACAGAAATCGAGCAAATTTGGGGGAAAGAAGAAATTTATAGTTATGACCGCCCATACTTTTCACTTGACTCAGTCCTCCCGTCAAAAGGAGCGGCAGTGATCTTACCAAGCGGAAAAGAAGTATTGAATAAGCTGAAATCGAAAGATAATATCGATTTCAAAAGCGTGGAGGACATCTCGATTGGTTATAGATTGAATAAATCCCTCGATTCCAAACTTGTAACACTAGTTACACTCGATCCCACTTGGTATTATCGTATCGGCGATAAATGGTTTATTGTGCCTTTTGAAGAAGGAGGCGATCAAAGTGGATTGGAATAATACAAAGTCGATTTTCATCATGGTATTCTTCGTTTTGAATATTTTTCTTCTTTATCAATTCCTTGAAAAGATTAATGAATCCCAATTAGAAAGCTTTACGGAGCCCCTTACGGATGAACTTTTGAAAGAAGACGAGATTTCAATAGAAATACCACTTCCAAAACAAAAGTTGAAGGATCAATTCCTGATTGCCCAAAGCAAGAATTTCGAGAAGAAGGATATACAGCACCTGAAAAACCAAAAAGCAAAAATCATCGATGATAAGAAGCTTGTGGGTACATTTAAGATACCAGTTAGCATGAAATCGGAAATTAATGCTGCAGACCTTGATATATTCCTGAAGGAGTATATTTTAAAAGGTAGTGAGTATCATTTTTGGAGCTATGATGAAATCAGCCAGACCATCATCTGCTATCAAGTGGCAGATAAAAAGATGTTTTATAATAATAGTAAGGGGAAGGTCACTTTATATCTGAATAAGAAGGGTGAAATCGTTTCCTATGAACAGATGTATTTGGAGGGAATTGAAAAATTCAATAAACCTAAAGAATTGGTATCTGCTTTAAATGCTATTGGAGAATTGTATCAGAATGGCGATATTGATCCAAAAAGCAAAGTCACGAATGTGCAACTGGGTTTTTATAATTCGCTGCAGACGACATCTGTGTCACATTTACTTGTGCCAACATGGTGGGTGGTCATTGATGATGAAACGGATCTCTTCGTGAATGCCTTTGATGGAGAGGTCATTGAATTGAATACAGAAGAAAAAATACTGGAGTGAGTAAAGATGACAATGCATTTTAGTGTTCTCGCAAGCGGGAGTACAGGAAATGCCCTTTTCGTGGAAACGGGGGATCAATCATTCCTTGTCGATGCCGGCTTAAGCGGTAAAGCCCTGGAAGCATTGTTTCAGGATATTGGCCGTGATATGTCGAAGCTATCCGGTATCCTCGTTACCCATGAACACAGCGACCATATTAAAGGTCTTGGCGTGGTTGCCAGAAAACATAAACTCCCGATATATGCGAATGCAAAAACATGGAATGCCATGGATCGATCAATCGGTGAAATTGCAACAGAACAAAAATTCACATTTGAAATGGAACAGGTCAAAACGTTCGGCAGTCTTGATATAGAATCTTTTGGCGTTTCACATGATGCGGCAGAGCCGATGTTTTATGTCTTTCATCATGAGGATAAGAAACTTGTAGTCATCACCGATACAGGGTACGTAAGTGATCGGATGAAAGGAATCATCTCGAATGCCGATGCTTATGTATTTGAAAGTAACCATGATGTGTCCATGCTGAGGATGGGAAAATATCCATGGAGCATCAAGCGCCGGATTTTAAGTGATGTCGGACATGTTTGTAATGAAGACGCTGCCCTTGCAATGAGTGAAGTGGCCGGTGATAAGACCAAGCGGATTTACTTGGCCCACTTAAGCCTTGATAACAATATGAAGGATCTAGCAAGAATGTCGGTGGAACAGACGTTAAAAACAAAGGGGATTATCGTTGGCGAACAATTTTCCTTATATGATACTGATCCGAAAAGACCAACGGAACTTGTTACGTTATAAATAAAAGGAATGGACGAGGGGTACCTTGTTCATTCCTTTTTTGTTTTTAAAAAATTCGATTCGCAAGTTACGAATCGGATTAAAAGGGGTATCGTTTGGTTAGAACTGTATAAGTAAAAGGAAAATCGCTGTATACCCTAAAAAAAAGCATACATTTTTTTAGAAAAAATTCGGTAATTGAGTATAATTGAGGGAGGATGCCAAACAATAGAATTGCTATAATTCATTCCTAAAATGAGAGGATGGGGCGGTCTTGGGTTATTATGATCAGAATGATGAGAACCAAAATAAACGGAAAAAAGGCCAAATGGGCTATTTTCTAGCAGGCTTGGGGGGCGTCATCATCGGGGCCTTACTTATTTTACTGGGAAGTGGGCTGTTAAATAACGATGATAACGAAATTACAATGGAGAAATCAACGGAGAATGGGCATGCGGAGCAGTCACAGCAAAACCTTACCCTTGATGTAACAAGTGCTGTCACCAATGCTGTTGATAAGGCCAGTGACGCAGTGGTCGGGATAACTAACATTCAGGAAACGAACTTCTGGGGTCAAGGGAGCAAAGCCGGGGACAGTTCGGCAGAAGCCGGCACTGGTTCTGGAGTCGTCTACAAAAAAGATGGGGGCAAAGCTTATATCGTCACGAATAATCACGTCATTGAAGGCGCTAATGAACTGGAAGTGACATTAAGTGATGGAACTAAATTGCCAGCTGAACTGCAAGGTAGTGACCCATGGACAGATTTAGCTGTCATTGTCGTGAATGGTGATAAAATCAAAACCATTGCCGAATTCGGAAAATCCGGCAAATTGAAACCTGGTGAGCCTGTAATTGCCATTGGCAATCCATTAGGCCTCCAATTCTCTGGATCGATCACACAAGGAATCATCTCAGGTTTGGAGCGTACGATAGAGGTGGATATCAATGAGGACGGGCAAGTCGATTGGAATGCGGAGGTCATCCAGACCGATGCGGCGATTAACCCGGGTAACAGCGGGGGGGCACTCGTTAATATGTCAGGGCAGGTCATCGGAATAAATTCGATGAAGATTGCGGAAAATGCAGTGGAAGGAATCGGTCTTTCCATTCCGATCGATTCAGTTATACCAATTATTAACGATATAGAGGAATTTGGTGAAGTGAAACGTGCCTTCTTGGGTGTGAACTTGGCATCTGTAGAAGAGATTTCCCAATACCATCAACAAAATACATTAAAGTTACCAAGGAAAGTTACATCTGGCGTTGCAATAACAGGCGTTCAAAGCAATTCTCCAGCATCCAAAGCAGGATTGAAGGAATTTGACGTCATTGTTGGAATGGATAATGAAAAAATTCATGACGTCGTGGAATTACGAAAATACCTTTACAACGAAAAGAAAATCGGAGATAAAGTTAAAATCATTTATTACCGTGACGGAAAGAAAGAAACTAAGGAAGTCAAACTTTCAAGCAGCGAAATTTAAAAGCAAAAAGGACAGGGGGAAAAATGACCCCTGTCCTTTCTATTTCCTTGCGATTTTCTTATTTTTTGTTACGATTACCTGTGGATATATACTTAAATTAAAGATCTCAAGTAACTTGTGGATAATTGGGAATAGAAGCATTGGGAATAATGAGTGGGAAAGGAGATATGAAAGATGAAATTATATTGCTGTCAGGAACACGTGGACATGGCGCTGGATGAAGTGGTATACGAATGTGAAACTTATCCTGTCTTAACGCTGGTTCCAGAAGAAAATCAGTTATCAACAACCTGTGAATATTGTCGAAACGTGGCAATATATCTAGTAGGGAACTAGTATTCCCATACAAGATGTGGATAGATTTTGTGGATATGTGGATAACTTTTGTGGATAACATGTTCGTAACCTGTTCTTAACATGTTCTTAACATTTTCCGAAGAATGAAGCGGCGGGTGGGATGGTTTAGATTCGAGCTTTTGGTTGTATGAAAATCAACATAATTCTTCATCGGATCTGAACTAAGTCCGCTCAATTTCTTCAATACACATTAAAAAATAATGAAAGTTACCGTTGCCGCTTTCAGGGGCAGCGGTTTTTATTATAAAAGCATTAAAAATTGGAAAGGATATGCTTGTTTTGCTTATAGGTCACTGTAAGGTATGATAATAGGTAGGCAAATCCAACAATTGATAGTAAAAACATAATGAAAGCTAGAGGATATATATGAAAATAACGATTATTACTGTTGGCAAGCTAAAGGAAAAATACTTAAAGCAAGGAATTGCTGAATATACAAAAAGGTTAAGCGCCTATGCTAATATAGAACTTGTCGAAGTACCGGATGAAAAAGCTCCGGAGAACCTGAGTGCAGCGGACATGGACATTGTTAAGCAAAAGGAGGGTGAACGAATCCTGGCGAAAGTCAGCCCGGACACCTATGTAATTACGCTTGAGATCACTGGAAAACAGCTTACTTCAGAGCAGCTGGCCACTCATTTGGATCAGCTCGCCACCTATGGAAAGAGCAAAATTGCGTTTATTATTGGCGGGTCGCTTGGGCTTGGCACCGAGGTGTTATCAAGAAGTGATTATGCCCTTTCCTTCTCGAAAATGACCTTTCCGCACCAATTAATGAAACTGGTTCTAGTGGAGCAGATATATCGGGCTTTTCGGATAAATAGAAATGAACCATATCATAAATGAACTGAACTGATTCCTGGGGAATTCCCCGTAAGGGTAATGGGATAACATTTTAAATCTTAATGTAATGAAAAGAGGGTAACGAATGAATAAAGAGTCCATTTATGGTTTAACATTCGAACAATTGACGGCGTGGCTTTCGGACCATGGCCATAAAAAATTCAGAGCTTCCCAAGTCTGGGAGTGGCTTTATAGAACACGTGTGACAAGTTTCTCTGAAATGACGGATGTTAATAAAGAGTGCATAAAATTACTTGAAGAGCACTTTGTCATACAGACTTTGACTGAACACGTCAAGCAAGAATCAGCGGATGGCACGATTAAGTTCTTGTTTAAATTACAGGATGGAAACCTTATCGAAACGGTCATGATGAGACATAAATACGGAATATCGGTTTGTGTCACCACCCAAGTGGGCTGCAATATTGGCTGCAGTTTCTGTGCCAGTGGATTATTGGCCAAAAGCCGTGATTTATCCAGCGGGGAAATAGTGGAACAGATCATGAACGTTCAACTTCATCTGGATAAATTGGAACATGAGGATGTTGTAAGCCATGTTGTTGTAATGGGGATTGGCGAACCGTTCGATAACTTTGAAAATATGTTAGACTTTTTGAAGGTGCTCATGGACCATAAGGGCCTTGCTATAGCGGGCAGGCGCATTACTGTTTCGACGAGCGGTCTTGCCAATAAGATTTATGAATTCACTGATACCCAATTACAGGTGAATCTGGCCATCTCATTGCATGCGCCGAATAATGAGCTCAGGACACAGATCATGAAAATAAACCGAGGTATCCCGATAGAAAAATTGATGAAATCTCTTGATTATTATTTAGAGAAAACGAATAGGAGAATTACGATTGAATATATCCTATTGAAAGATGTCAATGACCACCAAGAAGAAGCCGAGCAACTCGCCACTCTTCTTGAGGACAAAAAACATCGGCTCTATGTCAACCTGATTCCCTATAATCCTGTAGATGAGCATAGTCAATACCAAAGAAGTGAAAAAGAGTCCGTTCTCGCATTTTATGATACGCTGAAAAAGAGAGGCGTAAATTGTAAAATCCGCCAAGAACATGGAACGGATATTGATGCAGCTTGCGGCCAGCTTAGAAGCAAGCAAATCAAGAAAGCTGAAGCCCAGTAATTCACTAAGAGAAAACAACAAAAGAGGCCGCATATTTTGCGGCCTCTTTTTGTTTTATTATTTAGCTATTTCCTTTATCGAGGCGACTTCATACGTTGTAAGCTCGCTGCCTAGAATTGGAGATTCTTTTTTTGCTTCACCGGAACCTGGCTCAGGCCGTTTATGTGCAGCTTTGAATGCATCGCTATTTCTCCAAGCGGTAAAGTTATCAAGGTTTTCCCAGTACATATTAACGCTCAGTTCATCGTGGTCCGACAAATTCTGCGTTAATAATACTTCAACTTTTACGAAGCCTTCCGTAGTATCAAGTGGACCTGGTGCAGTAAATCCTGGGGCCATGACTGCACCCATCCCTTTTTTGACTCTGATTCTATTCGTTACGATTATCATAAATCAGCACTCCTTTTGGACATCAGTTTAGAAACTACACCCTATTTCGGCTTTTATATCATACATATTTTAGCATATTGAAAGAAGCAGGGTCCATTTTGAATATCTCAGATCATGATACCCTGATGACCATTGTTTTAATGAAGACGAACGTTTCATTATATTGAAATAAGGCAATTGAATTGGGTTATTACAAGGTTTATCGATGCATATCGCGTATAATAGAACCTTGTATAAGGAAATTACGATTATGGAAACAATAAAGCAACATACTAAACAACAAAAGAGGCTGTCATATGAATGAATTGAGTTTTACTGATTATACATTAAGCGATGAAATTGTAAGGGCATTAGAAAGCTTGGGATATCAACGTCCAACAGAAGTACAGCGTGAGGTGATACCAGTGGCGCTGGAAAAGAAGGATCTTGTCGTTAAATCCCAAACGGGAAGTGGCAAGACCGCTTCATTCGGCATACCGATCTGCGAAATGGTCGATTGGGAGGAGAATAAGCCTCAGGCGCTTATTTTAACACCGACACGTGAGTTGGCTGTACAAGTAAAAGAGGATATTACGAATATAGGCAGATTTAAAAGGATAAAGGCAACTGCGGTTTATGGAAAGCATCCTTTCGCACTGCAAAAAGCGGAATTGAAACAAAAGAGCCATGTAGTCGTCGGAACCCCGGGGCGTGTCCTGGATCATATCGAGAAAGGGACATTTGCCTTGGAACGCTTAACTCATTTGGTCATTGATGAAGCTGATGAAATGCTGAATATGGGCTTCATCGAACAAGTGGAAGCCATTATTAAAGAGCTTCCGAAAGATAGAGTAACCATGCTGTTCTCTGCTACGTTACCTGAGAGTATAAAAAAGCTATGCAAGCAATATATGAAAGATCCCTTGGATATTGAAATCAAAGCAAAGGGTGTAACGACGGAGAAAATTGAACATGCTCTTATTGAAGTGAAGGAAGACGATAAGTTTTCCCTGCTTAGAGACGTCACCATCACGGAAAACCCTGATAGCTGCATCATTTTCTGTCGGACGAAGGATAGGGTAGACCAAGTATGTGAACAGCTGCTGGAACTGGAATATCCGTGTGATATGATTCACGGCGGTATGCTTCAGGAAGATCGCCTTGCAGTGATGAATGAATTCAGAAGAGGTGAATTCCGCTATTTGGTTGCGACAGATGTTGCTGCCCGTGGAATTGACATCGACAATATAACCCATGTGATTAACTATGACCTGCCAATGGAAAAAGAAAGTTACGTACATCGAACTGGAAGAACGGGCCGTGCCGGTAAAAAAGGAAAAGCAATTACTTTTGTGACGCCGTACGAAGATAAATTCCTTGCTGAGATTCAAGAATATATCGGTTTTGAAATCCCTAAGATGACTGTTCCTTCAAAAGAGGAAGTCTCCAATAAAAAAGTGGAATTCGAAGCGAAACTGGAAGCTCGTCCAAAAATCAAAAAAGATAAAAGTGAACAGTTGAATAAACAAATCATGAAACTGTATTTTAATGGCGGCAAGAAAAAGAAACTCAGGGCAGTAGATTTTGTCGGAACCATCGCAAAGATTGATGGAGTGAATGCAGAGGATATCGGGATCATTACGATCCAGGACAATGTGTCTTATGTGGAAATATTGAATGAAAAGGGACCGCTTGTCTTGAAAGTGATGAAAAATACGAAAGTAAAAGGGAAACTTTTGAAGGTTTCAGAGGCTTTTAAAAGGTAAGGTGTTGAATGGAAGGAAGCGGGAAGACCGAAATATCGGTCTTCCCGCTTCTTTTTTATATGTTTTTCTTTCCGTCCCCAGTGTTTCAAAACGAATTCGACCTACCCCAAAATAATTTTACCTACCGTGAAGTTTCTTTTTCTGAATTCTGTTTATCCGTCAAAATAGAGTGGTATATGAGGAAGGATGACGCAATTATTTCGAATCAAATAATACATACAACACGATTTAATCTGAATTCTTAGACATGGAGGGGAATGAGTGGGATGACAAAAGCAAATGAAAACGGAAGAATCGATGAGAAAAGTAAGCAGAGACAGCTGGATCAATATCGAGTGGACGATAATGGGAAAAAGATGACGACTAACCAAGGTTTGCGCATTTCTGAGGATGAGCATTCTTTAAAGGCGGGCACACGTGGTCCAACGTTGATGGAGGACTTTCATTTCCGGGAAAAAATGACTCATTTTGACCATGAGCGTATTCCTGAGCGAATTGTCCATGCCCGTGGATCTGGTGCTCATGGATATTTTCAAGTATATGAACCGATGGCCGAATATACAAAGGCCAAGTTTCTTCAAGACCCTTCAGTCAAGACACCGGTATTCGTTCGTTACTCCACGGTGGCAGGTTCCCGTGGATCGGCAGACTCGGTCCGTGATGTAAGGGGATTTTCGACAAAGTTTTATACGGAGGAAGGGAACTATGATTTGGTCGGAAATAATATTCCGGTATTTTTTATCCAGGATGCCATTAAGTTCCCTGATTTAATTCATGCGGTTAAACCGGAGCCTCATAACGAAATACCTCAGGCTGCGTCTGCCCACGATACTTTTTGGGACTTCGTCGCCAACAATGAAGAAACGGCTCATATGGTCATGTGGCATCTTTCTGATAGGGCCATACCAAGAAGTTTCCGGATGATGGAAGGGTTTGGTGTCCACACATTCCGTTTTGTAAATGAACAAGGCGTGGCCCATTTCGTTAAATTCCATTGGAAGCCTGTACTGGGAGTTAAATCCCTTGTCTGGGATGAGGCACAGAAAATTGCAGGGAAGAATCCTGACTTTCACCGCCAAGATCTATGGGAAGCGATAGATACCGGAAATTATCCTGAATTTGAATTTGGTGTGCAAATGATTAAAGAGGAAGATGAATTCAAATTCGACTTTGATATCCTTGATCCCACTAAACTATGGCCGGAAGAACAAATCCCGGTGAAAATAATCGGAAAAATGGTTTTGAATCAAAATACGGATAACTTTTTTGCAGAGACAGAACAGATAGCATTCCATCCGGGGCATGTCGTACCGGGTATTGATTTTTCAAATGATCCGCTGCTCCAGGGACGTTTATTCTCATACACCGATACCCAGCTATCCCGATTGGGAGGACCTAATTTCCATGAGCTTCCGATTAATAGGACGGTTGCCCCCGTTCATAATAATCAACGCGATGGCATGCACCGAATGTCTATTAATCCAGGGCAGGTCAGCTACCACAAAAATTCCCTTGCAGACAACTATCCCGAACCTGCTTCAGAAAAAGAAGGCGGCTATGCACATTATCAGGAAAAAGTCGATGGCAGGAAGGTCCGACAACGCAGTGAAAGCTTCAAGGATCATTACAGCCAGGCTAAATTATTTTGGAATAGCATGACGGAAGTGGAGAAGGAGCATATTATTCAGGCTTTCCACTTTGAAGTGGGAAAAGTGAAAAGTAAGGACGTTCAGCAGCAAATCGTCGAGATGTTCAGCAATGTAGATGTCGAGCTGGCTAAAACGATCGCTATTGGAGTGGGCGTGAATCCTCCAGCCAACAAAAGTGAGGTCAAAATGGATTTGGCTTCTCCGGCTTTAAGCCAGGAGCAAATGAAAGTGAACACGGCCGCAACAAGGAAAGTGGCAATCTTGGCTGCAGATGGTTTCAACGGGTCAGAGGTTAATCAAGTCTTGGAATCATTTAAATCAGCAGGGATAACGGCTGAAATCATCAGTCATAATCGTGGATTGATTACAAGTTCTGAAGGACAGCAGGCCGAGGTGAATCAGACATTCTTGACAGCCGATTCGGTACTTTTCGATGCTGTATATGTGGCAGGAGGCCAGAAGAGTGTCGATGCTCTAAAGGCATCCAAGGAACCAATTTACTTTATCGATGAAGCCTACAGTCATTTCAAAGCGATTGGTGCAGGAAAAGAAGGTGCCGAGATCTTATCGAAGGCAGGCATCGTTTCCAATGATCCAGCTTCAGGCATTGTAGCCGTTACGGATAATAATAGTGGTACTGTCTTTATCGAGGCAATTGCCAAGCACCGTCACTGGAATCGCGCTTAATATTGGATGAAAAACCCCCAGACTTTTGGTCGGGGGTTTTTCAATAAAGGCATTTCTATCAAGCTACTTTGCTTTTTCTTCAAAAAGCGATGCAATGCCGACGATCACCTTGGTGGCCAGGATCATATTATCGACGGAAATAAATTCATATTTACCATGGAAGTTCTCCCCGCCCGTGAAGATGTTGGGGGTTGGCAGGCCCATATACGATAATTGAGAACCGTCCGTACCACCGCGTATTGGCGAAATTTTCGGTTTTATATCGAGTTTCTCCATTGCCTCGTGGGCAATATCCACGATTTCCTTCACGGGCTCGATTTTCTCCTTCATGTTGAAGTATTGGTCGTGTAATTCAAGCTGAATACGGTTTTGCCCATATTTTTCTTTTAAATCTTCGATTACTTTTGTTATATATTCCTTGCGTTCAATGAATTTTTGGCGGTCGAAATCCCTGATGATATAAGAAAGCTTGGTCTCTTCCACATCACCGTTAAAAGAAATCAGATGATAAAATCCTTCATAACCTTCCGTATATTCCGGTGCTTCTGCCAATGGGAGTTTATTATGGAATTCCATGGCGATTTTGGCGGAGTTGACCATTTTTCCTTTAGCCGTACCAGGGTGAATATTCGTCCCTTTGATCAGGATTTTGGCAGATGCCGCATTGAAGCTCTCATATTCAAGTTCTCCAAGTGGTCCACCGTCCACGGTGTAGGCAAATTGGGCATCAAAAGCATCTACGTCAAACTTATGGGGTCCCCTGCCGATTTCCTCATCGGGAGTAAAAGCAACCCGGATTTTTCCATGCTTGATTTCCGGATGCTGGATCAAATAATCCATGGCAGTCATGATTTCGGCAATTCCAGCCTTATTATCGGCTCCCAACAGGGTTGTCCCATCCGTTGTAATCAAGGTATGCCCTATATAGTTCTTAAGCGAAGGAAAATCATCAGGTGAAAGAACGACATCCAATTTTTCATGTAAAGTAAGATTGTTGCCATCATAGTTGTCAACGACTTGCGGTTTTACATCTTTTCCAGTGAAATCCGTTGCTGTATCGACATGGGCCAAGAAACCGATTGTCGGGACATCCTTACTTGAATTGGCTGGCAAGGTTGCCATGACATATCCGTTCTGATCAATTGTCACTTCCTTCATCCCAATGGATTGAAGTTCCTTGACCAATGCATTTGCCAAGGTCAACTGTCCGGGTGTAGAGGGGCATGATGGATTTTCTTCATTCGATTGGGTATCCACTTTCACATAAGAGGTGAATCTTTCAATGATTTCATTTTTCACTTTTCCTTCAACTCCTTTTTCCCTTATCTTACCATGATTGAACGAAATGGAAAAATTATCTTTACCTATGTGAGACATACAGACTTATTTTCCAAATCTTCAACGGTGGTGTCCTCAGCAAAGAACAGCATATCCGAAATGGCATGCCGTTCTTTGCTTTCCTTTTTAAAGTGGATTATTCAAGGCCCATACCGATACGCTTTTCCCATGAACGGGGAAGGTCGCGAAACCATCTTCTTCAATGATGATGTGGTCATCTCTATGACAAGTTAAATCACTCCAGATTTCACCAGCACGATGTTCACCGACGAACATCCTTTTTTCACTGTTGTGATCTCCATTCGAGATTATGACGGCGCACCCCGAGCCATTCAGCTCTTCAACTCCGTGCCGGACCCAGCCTATCGTATTTGGATCATCAAAGTAGTCCGTCTGTTCTCCGTAAGCTTTTTCATATCTAGCATATAATAGGCGATCTAGAATGTCCTTTTTCCCAGGCACCGGAGAAGGCCCGCCGATTCCATAATAGTCCCCGTAAAAGACACATGGATAACCGCAAAGTCTAAGCAAGGTAAGTGCATATGCTGATGGTTTGAACCAGTCCTTTACCCAAGATTCCAGTGATTCATGAGGCTGGGAGTCATGGTTGTCGACAAAAGTGACGGCCTGTGCCGGATTGGTTTGGACGAGGGTATCATCAAAGATGGTTGAGAGGTCGAAGTCAGTTCCTGCGTTTGAGGCCTCATGAAATTTATAATGCAGGGAAACATCGAACAAGTTGAGGTCATGATTGGTTTGCTCTAAGTATGTTTGACAAGCTTTAACATCAGCCTTCCAAAATTCGCCGACCATGAAGAAATGTTCCTTTGTATAAGGGATGAGATCTTGGAGAAATTCATTGATGAATTCATAATCGATATGTTTAACGGCGTCCAAACGAAAACCATCACACTTTAACGTATCAACCATCCATTTTCCCCAGCTAATCATTTCCTGACGAACTTCCGGCAGGCTGTAATCGATGTTGGCAAACATTAAATAATCATAGTTTCCAAATTCATCGATGACATGCTGATTCCAGTGCTTGTTTTCGCCTGTGATTCGATATACACCCATTTTGTCGTTTTCGGCATCATAGTCTGTACCATTAAAATGAGTATGGTTCCACTTAAAATCAGAGTATTTATTTTTACGGCCTGGAAAATCGAATTTTGTCCAGCCTTCCATTTCAAATGGTTCTGAGATATCTTCCATACGGTTTTCTGGATTGACTTCAATCACTTCAAATTTTTCGGTTCCATCGGCTCCTGCTTTATGGTTCATGACTAAATCGATATAAACGCAAAGCCCGTAGTTATGACAGGTGGCTATTGCTTGCAGCAATTCATCTTTGGTCCCATATTTGGTACGAACTGTACCTTTTTGGTCAAATTCCCCCAAATCGTATCCGTCGTATATTCCATATCCATTATCCCCAACGGATTGCCCTTTCGTAACTGGCGGAAGCCAAACGCAGTCAATTCCTATATCTTTCAACTTGGAGGCTGCAAATTTCAATCTCTCCCAATGAGAACCATCTGCTTCAAGATGCCACTCAAAAAATTGCATCATCGTATGATTTCTTTTCATCCGTTTCCCCCCTGACACCGACCCGTTTTTAACAAAAGTGAAACTGTACGATCGGATAAAGTAATAATGGAAATCTTTACCCCCTAAATTCAATTGATAAACAAGTGAATAACCCTCTTGATTGAGGGTCATTTACCTCTCTATTTTACTATTTTATACCAAATAAGGGTATTTTATATTGATTAGCAGCTAAAAATTAATCAAATGTGGAGGAATAACCCGGAAGAGGCCATACGCCAATTCAATAAAAAAGGTATCCCGAATATTTTGGGATACCTCAGACTATAGAGAATTCGAAGAAAAGCAGTTTGCCTACCGTTTTCTTTAAAGGCTATTTCTCATACTTTGTTGCTATTTACCAAGTAAAGCGGTGTGGTTGATTTCCCCTCCAGATGCTCGCTTTCCGCCGGGCGGGCGGTGGGCATCCTCGGCGTAAACGCCCTGAACTTATCCCTGTGATAGAATCCCCCTGTTTTTTGCCTCAGGATTTTATTGTCAAAGTTATCGAAATGAACACTATGAATTAAATATTTCCATCTAGCCCATGGGGATCAAGCCTCATGAAGTTTTGCAGATTATCCGCTTTGGTGATTGCAAGTTTGTGTTCCCGCCTTCCTTTTAAACCGTTCATTGTCGTTCCACCTTTTCCATGATCTTTGACTGCGTTCAGCTTATAAACAGACTCTTAATAAAACCTTAAAAACATTTTTTATATTCAATAGATAAATAGAGAACAGGCCCCAGTTTTAACCTTTTCTTAATTTTATTGGAATTTAATAGCAGAAAAATGAGTGAATTTACTCATTGAGAATAATTATCATTATCAGTAAAATGAATTCCATGATAATGATAATTATTCTCAATTAATTCAATACATGGAGGTTCACTATGGTAACGAACACGCTTACGAAAAATGATCAACTATTGGAGCAACAAAATACAAGGGAATCAAATGCCCGATCATATCCTAGAAGATTACCCATGGCGATTGATCAAGCGGAGGGAATTTACTTAACAGACATGGATGGAAAACGATATATTGATTTTCTTGCGGGGGCTGGAACATTAGCGCTTGGGCACAATCATCCGGCAGTGCTGGAGGCAATGGAAAAAATTCTTAAGGACAAGCGTCCTTTGCATACATTGGACTTTACGACGCCGATCAAAGAGCGGTTCGTCGATGAAATTTTTGAATGCCTGCCTGAGGAATTCAGGAGAAATGCAAAAATTCAATTCTGTGGTCCTACTGGAGGAGACGCCATTGAGGCGGCACTTAAACTGGTAAAAACAGCGACAGGCAATAGAAGCATTTTATCCTTCCAAGGTGCTTACCACGGGGCAACGCATGCAACCATGTCAATCAGCGGCAATACAAAACCAAAGGAAAAAATACAAGGGTTAATTCCAGACGTACAATTCCTGCCGTATCCTTATCAATATCGCTGTCCCTTTGGAATAGGCGGAGAAGAAAGCCATAAAATCAGCAGCCAGTATATCGAAAATCTATTGAACGATCCTGAGTCCGGATTATTGCCGCCTGCAGGAATGATTTTAGAGGCAGTACAAGGCGAGGGAGGCTCCATTCCAGCTCCAATTCCATGGCTTAAGGAAATCAGGAGAATAACAAAAGAGAAGGGCATTCCGCTAATTATCGACGAAGTTCAATCAGGCATCGGCCGTACAGGGAAAATGTTTGCCTTTGAACATGCAGGAATCATTCCGGATGTTCTTGTACTATCCAAAGCAATAGGCGGGAGTCTTCCATTATCGGTGGTGATTTATAACAAAGGGCTTGACCTATGGTCACCAGGTGCACATATCGGTACGTTCCGCGGAAATCAAATGGCAATGGCGGCAGGAACAGCTACTTTAAAATACATGAAAGAGACGAATCTTGTGGAGCATGCCGCTAAAATGGGAGAAATCTTAAAGGATATTCTTAAAGATTTGCAAAAAGATATTAAGCAGATCGGTGATGTCAGGGGCCGGGGATTAATGGTCGGTGTGGAAATGATCAATCCTGAAGTACCGCAAAATGCGAATGGAAGCCATCCTGCTGATTCGCCACTTGCCAGTGCCATTCAACAGGAATGTTTTCAAAGAGGGTTGATACTGGAAGTTGGCGGCAGACATGGAAGTGTAGTGAGGTTCTTGCCTCCGTTGATCGTAACGGAATCGCAGCTTCGCGAAGCCACAGCAATTTTTGAACAAGCTGTTCGTGCAGCTGTTGCAAGAGGGTGAATGATCAATGATCGAAATGATAAATAAAACGGATTTTGCTTATTCTCGATTGTTCTTGAATAACGAAGAAGGTTTCAATAACTATAGCCAGTCATTAAAAGTCATTGAAAAAAAGCTGACGGACTTTTTAAAAGGGAATGATTTACCATACTCCGGGAAAAAACCGCATGAAATCGAAGCAAGATTAAATGAGCTGTCCCTTGCTTCTCTAAAGGGGAAGACAATGGAAGCGGTAGCGGATGAGCTGGCAGAGTTTGTTATTAACGACAGCATCAATGTACACAGCCCCACTTGTATCGGACATTTGCATTGCCCGACATTAATACCTGCCGTGGCTGCCGAAATGATTATAGGTACGTTGAATCAATCCATGGATTCATGGGATCAAAGCTCGGCGGCCACTTTCGTTGAAGAGCGTTTAATAGATTGGCTGTGCAGCCAGGTGGGGTTGCCTGAACAAGCAGATGGGATTTTCACAAGCGGTGGAACCCAATCTAATTATATGGGACTGCTATTGGCGAGGGACGCTTATTGTAAGCGTTTCTGGGGTGTGGATGTTCAGCAGCAAGGTTTGCCAGTCGAGGCAAAAAAATTGCGGATCTTATGCTCCGAGGCTGCCCACTTTACGGTCCGTAAATCAGCGGCACAGCTGGGGCTTGGTGAACAGGCTGTAGTCACGATTAAAACGGATTCAAATCACCGTCTGCCCATAGATGAATTAAATCATCAAATGTCGATTTTAGTGGAACAGGGTTTACTGCCATTTGCCATCGTTGCAACTTGTGGAACAACGGATTTCGGTTCAATCGATCCATTACACGAATTGTCCGAAGCGGCAAGGAAGAATGGGATATGGCTGCATGTGGACGCCGCATATGGAGGCGCGATGATTTTAAGTAAGGATTACAAAGAGTTAATCAGCGGAATGGAACGGGCCGACTCGATTACGGTTGATTTTCACAAATTATTCTATCAACCCATCAGTTGTGGTGCTTTTCTTGTCTCTGACAGCAGCTCATTTCAATATATCCAGCATCACGCCGATTACCTGAATCCTCAGGAAGATGAAGCCGAGGGCATGGTTCACTTAGTCAATAAATCGGTTCAAACGACGAGAAGGTTCGACGCATTGAAACTCTGGATGTCATTGAAGGTCGCTGGACTGGATACCTTTGCGGAAATGATCGACTATACTTGTCATCTTGCACGTGAAGTGGCAGCGAAGATCGATAAGCAGGAAGGGTTCACAGTATTAAATAAGGAACCTGAATTGAATGCGGTTGTATTCCGTTATAATCCCGAGGGAGAAAGTGATCAGTTAGTAAATCTATTAAATAAACAGATTCAGCAAGAATTACTGAAAAGCGGACGGGCGTTTTTAGCAAAAACGCGTTTTGACGGACAGGTATATTTAAAAATGACACTATTGAATCCAATGACAAGCCTTGAACACATAGAAGGAATTTTAGACGAAATCCGAGTATTAGGTGAAATGTTCAAGATAATGGAGGAATGAAGATGAATGGTAAGCAAATAGCTGAAAGGGCGACAATGCAAAGCTTTCTGAATTGTTATTTCCGGGAAACCGGAAATTACAGTTTAGAAGAAACGAAAAACTGGCCGAATTTGGAAGGGGCCATTCCGGATTCATTAGTAGTCAGTAAGCTCATGTCCCAAGATATTGCCTTGCTTGTTCCGCTTAAATATTGGTCGGAAACGGGGCGTCATATTTTCAACTTCCCGATTTACTATCAGACGGCATCCAAGCAAGTACATGAATTAGATTACGTGACAATGGTCACGATCGTTTCTAAAGAATTATTGAATGAGCAGGGCCGGACCGATAGTGAAGATGAATTGATGCTGCGTGTCATCCTAAGCAGCCAAAATATTCAACGGTATGTTGAAGCAAGGACGGAAGACATTGATGCACTTCAAAGCCCTGATTTCACCTACATCGAAGCAGAGCAGTCACTTTTATTCGGGCACCTGTTCCACCCGACGCCGAAAAGCAAGCAGGGCATTTCAGAAAAGGAAGAATGGATCTATTCACCCGAATTAAAAGGGGAGTTTCAGCTGCACTACTTCCTGGCAGAACCTTCGATTGTCATCCAGGATTCAAGTGAAGTCCGATCGGCAAGTGAGATCATTAAACAGGAATTAGCCGGTGACTTGGAGATTTCCAGTGAATTCAGAGGCACGTATTGCCAAAAGGAAAGCAAATTTATCATCATCCCGGCACATCCGTTCCAGGCAAAAGTGCTTATCGAAAAAGAAGAGGTCAAGAGGCTGATCGAGCAAGGGACACTAGTTTATGCTGGACCGCTTGGGAAAAAATTCACGGCCACCTCTTCCTTTAGAACGGTATATAATGCCACATCAAGATATATGTACAAATTTTCCGTTCCGGTTAAAATCACGAATTCCTTACGTGCAAATCTGCAAAAAGAATTAGATCGCGGTGTGGAAATTGCTAAATTAATAGATTCTAAAGTGGGCGACGATCTAAAAGAACGGCATCCCTCCTTCCGTATCATCAAGGACCCGGCTTACCTAACGATCAAAACAACCGAGCAAGAATCGGGATTCGATGTCGATATCCGGGAAAACCCTTTTTATGAAAACGATAAACAAGCAAGCCTGATTGCCGGCTTATGCCAGGATAATGCCTATGGTGCACCATCAAGGCTTGGAGCGATCATCCGCAAATTATCAGCTGAAGAAAACCGCAGTACCGAAGAAGTAAGTAAGGATTGGTTCAAAACCTATCTGTCAATGACATTAAAACCGATGCTTTGGCTTTTTGAAGAGTATGGGATTGTTTTGGAAGCCCATCAACAAAACTCCATCATTCAACTTCACGATGGTTATCCAGCCACTTTTTATTTTCGTGATAATCAAGGGTATTACTATTGTGAGTCCAAAGTGGACAGGCTGCTGAAGATCTTGCCTGAACTAAGTGAAAAAAGCTTCACGATTTGTTCTGATGAAGTCGCTGAAGAAAGACTGCAATACTATTTCTTTTTTAATCACTTATTAGGCTTAATCAATAATTTTGGTACGGAAGGATTAGTATCAGAGAACAAACTGTTACAGCTCGTTCAGGAACAACTGGAAACATGCAGCAGGGAAAGCGAAGATGAAGGGATGAAACGAGTTGTTTCAAAGTTGCTTCATGCCCGGGAATCATCGTGTAAGGCTAATTTACTGACACGATTCCATGATATGGATGAGCTTGTTGGTTCACTTGAGACACAATCCGTTTATACAACGATTGATAATCCGTTCGCGCAGGGGGTTATGGCCGTCCATGAAAAATAGTTATGAAGAAATGCTGAAGGGCCGTAATCAACAGCTTTCATTTGTCAAAGTTGAATTTGAGAGGGATTTGGATATATTGCATAAATGGATGCATGAAGGTCATGTGATACCCTACTGGAATTTGAATTTCACAAAAGAAAAATTCGCCGTTCATTTAAAAAAGGCATTGGCTGATACACATCAAACACTCTATTTAGGCTGTCTGGACTCCATTCCCATGAGCTATTGGGAATCGTATTGGGTAAAAGGCGATATCATCGAAGATTATTATGAATCCGAAGAGGGAGATCAAGGCATACATTTACTCATAGGTGATCCGGAATATCTAGGAAAAGGACTGGCTTTGCCATTTTTACGTGCAATGGTGAAATACCAATTGCTTTCTGCGAAAACAAAAAAAGTGATGGCTGAACCGGATATTCGAAATGCAAAGATGATTTACTTATTTGAAAAGTGCGGGTTTACCCCAATTAAAGAAATTGAGCTCCCTGATAAAACAGCATTACTTATGTCATGTACACGGGAGAATTTCGAGAGGAAGTGGAAGTATGGAGAAGCAACAATCTATTTATGACCTGGTAGGGATTGGGATAGGTCCCTTTAACCTTGGACTTGCGGCCCTTTTGGAGAAAACCCCGGAGCTGAATGCCGTCTTTTTTGAGAAAAAGCGGGAATTTAATTGGCATGAAGGAATGCTGTTGGAAGGGACAACTCTGCAGGTACCTTTCTTTGCCGATCTAGTCAGCATGGCAGATGTGACAAGCCCATATAGTTACCTGAATTATTTACAGCAGCATGATCGGCTTTATCATTTCTACTTTCTTGAAAAATTCTTGATTCCACGAAAAGAATATAACGAATATTGCCGCTGGACTGCCGATCAACTTGATAGCTGCCGTTTCGGAAAAGCGGTGGAGGCAGTTGAATATATAGGGGATCAAGGTAAACCCTGCTATCAAATCAGTGTAAGGGATGCACAAACACAAAAGATCGAAGTCTATTATAGCCGTCATGTAGTCATGGGAATTGGCAGCGCCCCGACTGTTCCATCGGCCTTTCATCCATATATGGGAGAGAGCATCCTGCATTCGGCCGATTATTTACGGAATAAAGCAAATGTCTTAAAGAAAAAATCCATAACGGTTGTCGGGTCTGGACAGAGTGCAGCAGAGGTCTTTCTGGATCTGCTTAATGAGCAGGGGGAAAATGGCTACCAGCTAAACTGGTATACAAGATCCAAGGGGTTTTTCCCTATGGAATATTCAAAACTCGGTTTGGAATACTTCACTCCGGATTACCTGGATTTCTTTTATCGGCTGCCACAGGAAAAGAAGGATGAAATCCTGCCGAAACAGGATTTATTGTATAAAGGGATCAGTGCTACGACAATTGCAGCAATTTTTGACAAAATGTATGAAAAATCGATTGGAAATGCCGAACTTTCCATTGAACTTCGGGCCATGACGGAAGTTGCAGCCGTTACCCCCGCCGAAAATGGCTGGAGTTTGAAATGCCGACAGTGGGTAGAAGATAGCGAATTTGATGTGGACACAGAGGCGATCGTTTTTGGAACGGGCTATAAATCAGCCCTTCCGGCATTCCTTGAAACCTTGGAGGACCATTTAGTCCGCGATGATTTAGGGCGTCTTGCAATAACGAAAGACTATCGGGTAGGAACGGACATCCCTACACCGAATCACCTCTTCATTCAAAATGGCGAGATACATACACATGGTGTGGGTGCTCCGGATCTAGGCTTGGGAGCATTCCGAAATTCGATTATCATCAATCAATTGGCAGGTAAAGAAGTTTATCCATCCGAGCCAAAGGGTGCATTTCAGTCATTCCGTGTAAAAACACCTGTCATGGCTTACTAAGAGAAGGGAAGGGGAGAATGATATGCAGTTCATAAAAGAGGTGGAACAGGCGGTTTCAGAAAACAATTGGTCGATAGTAAACCAAAACCTGCTGGCCAAGATGATTTCTGAGTATATGTATGAAGATATGATCCATCCAGCAATTCTGAACGAAAATGCAACGGGAAACCTATATGAGTTAAAAATAAATGAGGGGAAATCTTATCAATTTTTGGCATTGCCCCGTCTTTTTGACAGCTATGAAGTACAGGCCGAGTCGATCCAGGTATGTGAAAAGGAAGGCTTTACACAGGCCAATGATGCCATTCAATTCATTTTAGACATTCAGCCATTAATTGGGATGACTGCAGAAACTACAGGACATTTAATCAAGGAATTCCATCATACGCTGCTTGCGGATCTTCAATTGCTATCCAAACCTGAACAAGATGCAGATGGTTTAGTCGAACTGGATTATGCATTACTTGAAGGAGAAATGAGCGGTCACCCTTGGATTGCTTATAACAAGGGAAGAATCGGTTTCGGTTATGATGATTATTTGAAGTTCGCTCCAGAAAACCAGAAGGAAGTTCAGTTATCTTGGATTGCCGTCCATCAAACGAGGGGGGAGTTCAATTCAGTCGAAACGTTATCCTATAAGCAATTGATGGAGAATGAACTGGATGGGGAAACCCAAAAATCTTTTGCAAAGATATTGACGGAAAAAGGGCTGAACGCAGAAAACTATTACTATCTCCCAGTCCATGAATGGCAGTGGAAGAATGTAATCATCCAGAACTTTACGGATGAC
This sequence comes from Peribacillus sp. NPDC056705, assembly GCF_043656335.1. NCBI lineage: Bacteria > Bacillati > Bacillota > Bacilli > Caryophanales > Bacillaceae > Peribacillus > Peribacillus sp. NPDC056705. Next base: position 27,691 of record NZ_JBHTYI010000001.1, read on the forward strand.
TTGGCCAAAGGGCTGATCGTAGCTTTGGGAAATGGCCCTGATAAGTATCTGCCGCAACAATCCATCCGGACATTCGTTAATGTATCGAATAAGGATAAACACCACGTCAAGCTGCCGATGAGCATTTTAAATACGCTGGTCTACCGAGGATTGCCAGCTGAACGCACGGTCATTGCCCCAAAAATCACAACGTATATAAAGAACATTTATCAAAATGATTCATTCTTGAAAGAACAATGCAAAGTAGTGCTTCCTGGTGAAGTGGCCAGTTTAAATGTTGATCACCCGTATTATTCCAAACTAGAGAATGTACCCTATCAATATTTAGAGATGCTGGGTGGTATTTGGAGAGAAAGCATATACAGTTATATGGAAGACGGTGAAAAGCCCATTACGCTTGCGTCCCTTTTACATGTGGACAGCAAAGGGAAACCATATGTAGAAAGCCTCATTGAAAAATCGGGATTGACTGCAGATGCCTGGACAGCTCAATTGTTCGACGTCATTCTATCACCATTGCTACATTTTATTTATCAATATGGATTGGTCTTCTCGCCGCATGGTCAAAATACCATTTTAGTTTTGAAGGATTACAAGCCTCACCGTTTGGCCATCAAGGATTTTGTGGATGATGTGAACGTCAGTGATCAGCCGCTTCCTGAATTAAGCAAGCTTCCTGATGATTTAAGGAAAGTACTAAGAAGTGAGACTCCCGAGGGGCTGGTTCAATTCATTTTCACGGGACTATTCATCTGTCATTTCCGATACTTGTCAACACTCCTGATGAAGAGGTCCCTTTTGGATGAGAATGCTTTTTGGGAAGGCGTAGCTCAAACAATCCTTACGCATCAGAAAAAATTCCCTAAGTTACAGGATCGTTTCGATACATTCAATTTCTTTGCGCCAAAATTGACGAAACTCTGCCTGAATAGAAATCGGATGCTTCAATATGGATATAGCGATGGTGAAGACCGTCCGCATGCATCTGAATTCGGGCATGTGAATAATGCCCTTTATGAAAAGTTACCTGCAAAAACGCTATAAAGTTAAACTGGCTCAGACTTTTGGGCCAGTTTTCTTTTGGCTTTTACCAATTGACCGTTGATTTCCGCTCCAGGCACTCGCTTTCCGCGGGCGGTCTGCCCCCGGCTTGCGCCTGCGGTGTCTCCCCTAGACGCGCTTTTCCCGCAGGAGTCTCGTACACCTGTTCCAATCAACTTTGTTATAAAGTTTATAAAGCGGGAATGGTTAATAAATATACGCATAAATAAGATTATGTTATCCTATTTGGTTCGAATTACCTAAAAATTATCTTTGGAATAGGGCTTGCCGTTCATATAATTTGGTGATAAGCTATGTGTAAACGGTTACACAAAATTATTGAGGGTGATATATTGGCAACTATTCGGGATGTGGCAAAGGAAGCTGGGGTTTCTGTGGCAACGGTTTCCAGAGTTATGAATGGCAGTGGTTATGCACATGAGGACACAAAAAAGGTGGTCATGGCGGCTGTTGAAAAATTAAATTATAAACCGAATGAAGTGGCAAGATCCCTCTACAAACGTAAATCCAAATTGGTTGGATTGATTTTACCGGACATTACGAATCCCTTCTTCCCAGAAATGGCAAGAGGTGTCGAGGATTATCTGCAGCAATTTGGATATCGGTTAATTTTTGGAAATAGTGATGAAAAGAGAGATAAAGAAATAGAATATATTGACACTTTTCTGCAAAATAATGTAGTGGGCATGATTGCTTCCACTAGTGTAGAAGCCAATGAAAATTTCGATAATCTGGATATTCCAGTAGTCCTTCTCGACCGTACGGGAGAGAAATTACCAGCTGTTTATTCCGATCAAAAAACAGGCGGTAAACTGGCGGCACGCGTATTGCTGGATAGAGGCAGTACGAATATCGTCCTCATTAGGGGGCCAGTCGAAATAAAGCCTGTATATGAACGGTACATGGCAGCACTGGAGGAATTGAAACAAGCAAAAGTGAACGTGCAAGTCATAGATTCATCCCTAACACTTCAGGGCGGCCAAACTTGCGTGAAGCAGCTGTTCGAGAAATATCCGGAAACGGATGGAATCATTGCTTGTAATGATATTGTTGCAGCTGCCGCACTTCAAGAGATTTTAAAACGGGGAATACGAATACCGGAAGACATACAATTGATCGGCTATGATGATATCTCCTTCACGGCGTTATTGCACCCACCGTTATCGACAATTCGGCAGCCAGCCTATGAGATGGGGGCACAAGCGGCAGAAATGCTAATTAAAAAGATCGATCAAGAAAAAATGGAAGTAACACATAAAAAGCTCCCTGTTTCTTTTGTGGAGAGACAAACAACGAGAAGGAAGGCGGAGAAGACATGATTAGAATTACAGTAGTGGGAAGTTCTTCAATGGATTTAGTGGTGACATCGACTAAGAGGCCAATGGCCGGGGAAACGGTTTTAGGAGAGTCATTTATCACGGTCCCTGGAGGAAAGGGGGCCAATCAGGCTGTTGCAGCCGCACGTCTTGGTGCAGAAGTGTCAATGGTTGGATGTGTAGGGGATGATGTCTATGGAGAGATCATCTTAGAAAACCTGAAAAAAAATCATGTAAATACGGAGTATGTGGAACCGGTTACAGGTTCCGCTTCCGGGACAGCACACATTACCCTTTCGGAAGGGGATAACAGCATTATTGTTGTTAAAGGTGCGAATGATTTCATTACTCCCGAATATGTACAAAAGGCGAAAAAGGTGATAGAGGAATCGGATATCGTGATGGTCCAGCAGGAAATACCAGAGGAAACCGTGGAATATCTGGCTGAAATGTGCAACACGCTTCAAAAGAGATTACTATTGAACCCAGCTCCCGCCCGCAAGCTAAGCGAGGCTGTCATTCAACAGGCGTCATTCCTTACTCCGAATGAGCATGAATTCGAGATTCTATTCAATGGGAGAGATAGAACGAAAGTCTTGACCGAGTATCCAAATAAATTATTCATTACCGAAGGGAAAAATGGTGTCCGTTATTTTGACGGACATGAAGAAAAGGTTGTTCCAAGCTTTGAAGTCGAAGCGGTGGATACAACAGGTGCAGGGGATACATTCAATGCTGCCTTTGCCGTGGCGGTTGCAGAAGGAAAAAGTTTTGACGAATGTTTGTCATTCGCGAACCGGGCAGCCTCCATTTCCGTGACGAAGTTAGGCGCTCAAGGTGGCATGCCGCAAAGGTTAGAGGTCGAGAGGGGCTTTGAAGCATGAAACGTCAAGGAATCATCAACAGTTCAATAGCCAAGGTCCTGGTTGACCTTGGTCATACCGATTATATTGTCGTAGGTGATGCCGGGCTGCCGGTGCCACCAGGAGTTTGCAAGATAGACTTAGCATTGACGCCTGGAACACCATCATTTCAAGATGTCGTCCGGGCGGTTCACGAAGATATGGTTGTTGAAAAAGTTATCGCTGCCACAGAAGTGAAGGTTAAAAACCCGGAACAGCATCAATACATGGAGCAGCAATTCGGAGCAGCGATTGAATATGTTTCCCATGAGGATTTTAAAAGGCTGACAAGTAACGCGAAAGCAATAATCCGGACCGGGGAGACGACGCCATATTCAAATTGCATATTGCAGTCTGGAGTATTCTTTTAAAGAAATGAGATGATGAGCATGCAAATCGAAATGCACAATATTTATAAAGCATTTGGTCAAAACAAGGTATTGGAAGGTGTTCATTTTTCTTTAGAGGCTGGGGAAGTACATGCACTAATGGGGGAAAATGGAGCGGGGAAATCAACCTTGATGAACATTTTGACCGGGCTGCACAAACAAGATCAAGGAACGATTGAGATTAACGGTAAAGAAACCTCATTCAAGGATTCAAAGGAAGCGGAAGAGGCGGGAATGGCCTTTATCCGTCAGGAATTGAATATTTGGCCGGAAATGACTGTGCTGGAGAATCTATTTATCGGCAGGGAAATGGTGAATGCCTTCGGTGTCCTGAAGGAGAAACAAATGAAAGCGCGTGCAAACGAGATTTTTAAAACACTTAATATTTCCCTTCCTTTTGATAAGGAAGCCGGACTTTGTTCTGTCGGGGAACAGCAAATGATTGAAATTGCCAAGGCGCTCATGACGGATGCCGAAGTCATCATCATGGACGAGCCCACAGCCGCTTTAACTGATAGAGAAATAGAGAAGCTCTTTGAAGTGATGAAGGGACTTACCAAAAAGGGAGTATCGCTTGTTTATATTTCTCACCGAATGGAAGAAATATTCGCCATTTGTGACAGGATCACCGTAATGCGTGACGGTAAAACAGTCGATACGAAAAGAATTGCAGATACAAATTTCGATGAAGTCGTTCAGAAAATGGTCGGGCGGGAGCTGGAGGATCGGTTTCCTCATCGTGAAGCGAATGCTGGCGACAAAGTCCTTGATGTAAAAGGTTTAACTAAAAAGGGGCTTTTTGAAGATATCCATTTCTCGGTTCGGCAAGGTGAGATTGTCGGTGTAGCCGGATTAATGGGAGCAGGCAGAACAGAAATAATGCGCGCCCTATTTGGTGTCGATCAAATAGACAGTGGTGAAATTACCATTGAAGGCAAAAAAGTTTCCATACGGAAACCAACTGATGCAGTTCGGCACGGCCTGGCTTTCATTACGGAAAATCGTAAAGAAGAGGGGTTGATTCTGGACTTTTCTGTAAGGGAAAATATCGGCTTGCCGAATCTCAAGAGTTTTGCTCCTGGCGGAATCGTAAAAACGGAAGATGAGATGAACTTTGCCGAAATGATGATTAAGCGACTTCATGTGAAGACATCTTCTGCCGAAACGGTCATCGGCAATCTATCCGGAGGAAATCAACAGAAGGTGGTAATAGCCAAGTGGATCGGCACTTCCCCTAAAGTTTTAATCATGGATGAACCGACCCGGGGCATAGATGTTGGTGCGAAACGTGAAATTTATGAATTGATGAATGAATTGACGGAGCGGGGCATAGCCATCATCATGGTTTCGTCAGAACTACCCGAAATCATTGGAATGAGTGATAGAATCCTTGTGGTTCACGAAGGTGAAATTGCTGGGGAATTGTTAAAGCAGGAAGCGACACAAGAAAAAATTATGGCATTGGCGACAGGAGGGAACTAGGATGAAACTTGAGGCTACAGGGAAAAGCGGGATCTGGCAGAAATTTGGTCCGTTACTCGCCCTGGTACTTTTATTTATCGTAATAACCGTTTTAAATCAATCATTCATGGAACCGAATAATATTTTGAATTTATTGCGTCAAACCTCCATCAATGCACTTATTGCATTTGGAATGACATTTATCATATTGACAGGTGGCATCGACTTGTCCGTCGGTTCCATTTTAGCTCTATCCAGCGCACTTATGGCTGGTATGATGGTCTCGGGATTAGATCCGATTTTAGCTATACTAGTAGGGATTCTACTAGGTGCAATAATGGGTGTAATCAATGGGATTCTCGTTTCAAAGGGGAAAATGGCCCCTTTCATCGTGACACTGGCAACCATGACGATTTTCCGGGGATTAACGCTTGTGTATACAGATGGAAAGCCGATTACTGGAATCGGCGATTCTGAAATGTTCCAGATGCTTGGGAGAGGTTACTTCCTGGGACTGCCAGTACCGGCCGTGGTGATGGTCATCGCTTTCTTGATCCTATGGTTCCTGCTTCATAAAACATCCTTTGGCCGTAAAACATATGCCATTGGGGGAAATGAAAAGGCTTCCCGTATTTCAGGGATTAAAGTTGACCGAGTCAAGGTGGCCATATATGGTCTGGCCGGTACGATGGCGGCAATCGCTGGTGCCATTTTAACATCCCGTCTTAATTCGGCACAGCCGACTGCAGGCCAATCCTATGAAATGGATGCCATTGCAGCCGTGGTGCTAGGCGGAACGAGCCTTTCAGGCGGTAAAGGGCGGTTGTTCGGTACGCTGGTGGGTGTCCTGATCATCGGTACCTTGAATAACGGCATGAATTTACTTGGTGTATCCTCTTTCTACCAGCAAGTGGTAAAGGGTGCAGTTATATTAATCGCGGTCTTACTTGACCGTAAAAAATCATAAGAAGAGGTGTAATCAATGAAAAAAATAGTATCAATTATCATGGTTCTTTCTTTAATGGTCTTGGCTGCCTGTTCAATGGACTCTGGTTTATCGGATGATAAAAAAGGAAAGAAAGACTCCATGAAAGACGTGAAAGTCGGAGTCAGCATCTCTACTTTAAACAACCCATTCTTCGTTTCCTTAAAAGATGGCATTGAAAAAGAAGCAAAAGAAAAAGGCATGAAAGTCACAGTTGTTGACGCCCAAGATGATACGGCAAAACAAATTAGCGGAATTGAAGATTTAATTCTTCAAAAGGTTGATGTCCTTCTTGTGAATCCTACTGACTCTGCGGCAATATCTTCAGCCGTTCAATCTGCAAATGAAGCGGGCATTCCGGTAATCACGATTGACCGCTCTTCAGACGAAGGTGACATTGAAACATTCATCGCTTCCGACAATGTGGCTGGCGGGGAAATGGCTGCAGAATATCTAGTTAAGGAGCTTGGCGATAAAGCGAAAGTAGTGGAGCTTGAAGGGGTATCCGGAGCTTCCGCAACTCGTGAACGCGGGAAAGGTTTCCACAATATTGCGGACAAGCAGTTAGATGTCCTGACAAGCCAAACGGCGGAATTCGACCGGACAAAAGGGCTTAATGTCATGGAAAATATCCTGCAAGGCAATAAAGACATCCAAGCGGTATTCGCCCATAATGATGAAATGGCACTAGGGGCCATTGAAGCAATCAAGGCAGCAGGAAAAGACATCATCGTGGTTGGTTTTGACGGAAATGATGATGCATTGAAAGCAGTTGAAAACGGTGAACTAAAAGCTACAATCGCCCAACAACCGGCACTTATCGGTGAAGAAGCGGTTAATGCGTCTGAAAAAATCCTAAAAGGTGACAAAGTGGATGACACAATATCCGTTCCATTGAAATTGGTCACAAAAGAATGATTGTCTTTCAACAAAAAGAGTGCCGGAACTTTTCCGGCACTCTTTTTTGTCGTAAGAAAGAAATGTTTTGAATCCAATTGATGTTATCTAGCTTGAATTGATATGAATGAGTGGTATAAGAAAGTGAAAACGCTCTTCTACAAAAGTAAGGCAGTCCTTGTCGGAACCTCCTCCTAAATCAACTGATTGCTAGAGTATACCTTGAGTCAGCATCGCATCCGCCACTTTAAGGAATCCGGCAATATTGGCCCCGACAACTAAGTTGCCAGGCGCACCATATGCCTCTGCGGCCTCTACACTATTTTTATAGATGTTTTTCATGATCTCGTGCAGCTTGGTATCGACATCTTCAAAAGTCCAAGGCATTCTGGCACTGTTTTGGGCCATTTCAAGTGCAGACACGGCAACACCGCCTGCATTGGCTGCTTTTGCTGGTCCAAAAAGGATGCCGTTATTAAGGAATACATCAATGGCCTCGAGGGTTGAGGGCATATTGGCACCCTCACCAACTGCCTTCACATTGTTTTTGACCAGTAATTTTGCTGCTTCTTCATCGATTTCATTTTGTGTGGCACAAGGCAGTGCGATGTCACATGGTACAGACCAAATACCATAGCTTCCTTCATGGTATACGGCTTCCGGGTGCGTATCGACATACTCGCTCAAACGTTTTCGTTCCACTTCTTTTAGACGTCGAACTGTGTCAAGGTTCAGGCCATTTTCATCATATATATAGCCATTGGAGTCGCTGCATGCAACAACTTTTGCGCCTAGCTGTGTAGCTTTTTCAATGGCATAAATGGATACATTGCCAGATCCGGAGATAACAACAGTGCTGCCATGGAATTGTAACCCTTTGTCTTTTAGCATTTCTTCGACGAAGTAAACCGTTCCATAACCAGTCGCTTCTGTACGGGCCAAACTTCCGCCGTAACTTATGCCTTTACCGGTTAAGACACCAGCATGGTAGCTGCCTTGCATCTTTTTATACTGACCGAACAGGTAACCGATCTCCCTTGCACCGACTCCGATATCTCCAGCCGGTACATCTGTATCAGGTCCGATATAGCGAGCTAGTTCTGCCATGAAACTTTGGCAAAAGCGCATGATTTCCGCGTCCGATTTTCCTTTAGGATCGAAGTCCGATCCGCCTTTTCCCCCACCGATCGGCTGGCCAGTAAGAGAGTTTTTAAAGATTTGCTCGAAACCAAGAAACTTTATGATGCTGGAATTAACAGTGGGATGGAATCGAAGACCGCCTTTGAATGGCCCGATTGCACTGTTGAATTGTACACGAAAACCACGGTTGACTTGAACATTTCCCAGGTCATCAACCCATGTAACACGGAAGGTGATCATTCTTTCGGGTTCAACCAGCCTCTCCAATATTCCGCTTTTCATATATTCAGGATGATTTGCAAAAACGGGGACCAATGAAAGGAATATCTCTTTTACGGCTTGATGGAACTCACTTTCGTGGGGGTTGCGCTCCTTCACCTTTGCATATACTTGACTTACGAACTCTTTGGCAACTTGTAATTCCTTATGCTCGACTTCTTGTGAAGTGGTCATTGTTCTCTCTCCCTTAAGGTAATTTAGTCTTAAAATACAATTGAATAAGATATCAGTCTTTATACGATACTTTCATGATATAATTTAAAAATAAAACAAACAATCTGAATATTAGATAAGTAACATGCTGTTTTGATATGGAAGAGGGAGCTTAGAGTGGAATTAAGGCAAATCGAATATTTCATTGAAGTGGCAAAGCGTGAACATATGACGGAAGCAGCAGTGAACTTGCATGTTGCCCAGTCGGCAGTCAGTCGTCAAATCTACAATTTAGAAGAAGAATTAGGTGTGCCCCTTTTTATCCGGGAAGGCCGAAAGATCAGATTGACGCCTATAGGACATACATTTTTAACGAATATGGAACAAGCTATGGATATAATCGATCGTGCCAAGCGTGAGATGGCTGAAAGTCTGGATCCAGAAAAAGGGACAATCCGCATTGGCTTTCCCAGCAGTTTGGCTTCTTATGTATTGCCAAGGGTCATTTCCGACTTCAGGGAAAGTTATCCGCAGGCAAAGTTCACTTTGAAACAAGGCTCATATCGATACCTGATAGATTCGGTAATAAAAGGTAATATTAACATGGCCTTGATCGGGCCTCTGCCGACGAATGAAAAGAAAATCAAAGGTGAAACGCTATTTATTGAGAACTTAGTTGCCCTTTTACCAGAAAGTCATCCTTTGGCCTTGAAGAAATCACTATGCTTGAATGAACTTAAAGGAAATCCATTCATCCTATCTCCAAAGGGCTATGTTTTAAGGGATCTTGTCATGAAAGCTTGCAAACTGCATGGCTTTGAACCGGAAGTGGCATTTGAAGGAAAAGATACTGATGCTATAAAAGGCCTGGTGGGGGCAGGGTTGGGTATAACCTTGATACCTGAGATTTCCTTGATTGATAGCTTGCCACGTTTTACGGTTAAATTGTCGCTGGAGGAACCGTCTGTTACCAGGGCTGTAGGGGTCATCGTTCCAACTGACCGGGAACTTATGCCAACGGAGAAATTGTTTTACCAATTTTTGAAGGACACTTTTGCAACATTGGAAGGTTTTCAATAAGAATAAGGTGGGTCCCTATTAGAGCCAGATATCCAGCTAGTGAGAGAATCCTTGAATCGGGTTCTTTTTTTTGTCGCAAATGTCTCGAAATATCTTCCATGTAGCACATCCTAAAAAAGGAAAATATATTTTGAAATAATATAATATTAGTATTTTCTTGTATAATAATGGGTTAAACCTTTACTTTTGAAAACGCTTTTATTTTATTAGAATAAAAATACTTCTTACATTATCAGAAAATTCATGTTATTATACGAGCAGACGTTATAGGAAGCGGTGCGATATACTTAATAGGCTTTTAAAATGAAGACCTTTATTTTTTTTGCATTTTACAAAATTGAATATTCTGATAATTAACAAGGAGTGAAGATATAGTGAGCAGGAAAGAATACTTCAGCGATCGAATGTACAAGGCATCGACAGGGATAGCAAACGCTGTTTTGGTTACATTAGGGATCGGGTTATTGTTTGAATCCATAGGGGGATATTTAGATTGGGAGGTCATGCTGGCAATAGGCGGGGCCGCAAAGGTCTTGCTGGCACCGGCTTTAGGAGCAGGCATCGCATATCAGCTAGGTGGAAATTCATTAATTATCTTTAGCGCCATGGCTTCAAGTGCTGTTGGGGGTGCTGCCATTCACAGAACTGCTGAGGGTGCTTTCACGATTGTTACGGGTCAGCCGCTAAGTGCTGTCTTGGCAGCAGTAATTGCAACATATATAGGTAAGCGCCTAATCGGCAAAACGAAGTTGGACATCATGGCCATCCCAATGGGAGCAGTTCTTGTCGGTGGAGTTTCGGGGTATGGCCTGGCTCTTGTCACCACTCCGCTCCTAACATGGATAAGCAGCCAAACCACCGCTGCGGTCGCAGGTTCTCCCTTAATCGGTTCAATGGTCATTGCCTTGGTATGGAGCATATTATTGATGACACCGGCGTCTTCCGCTGCACTGGCGATCGCTCTGCAATTAGATCCTGTTTCCAGTGCTGCGGCTCTAATCGGATGTACCGTTCAGTTTGTAGGGTTCACTGTCATGTCTTATAAAGATAATGATATGGGCGGGTTCCTGGCACAGATGGTCGTTACGCCAAAAGTTCAATTTCCTAACTTAATCAAGAAACCATTATATGCAGTTCCGCCTTTTGTGGCGGCAATCATCTGTGCGCCTATCGCTACCTTGGCATTCGATTTTCAAGTGCCGTATGAGCTTGGAGGCATGGGGTTAAGTTCAATGATTGCCCCGATTGCCATCATAACTGGTCAGGGGTTGTACACGTTCCTGGTTTATGTGGCAGTGGGTATGGTATTGCCAGCTTTGATCACACTTGCATTGCATCGGGTATTGAAGATGATGGGTAAAGTTAAGCCAGGAGATCTTCATTTGGAAGTTTCATAATCAAAGTTTCTAGAAACCAGCCTGGTTAAGGAACCGGGCTGGTTTTTATTTATAAAGGGATTAGGGTAAAATGGGGAGGAAAGCATATGCATAGATAGGATGATATATATGGGAAAAGAAATAGATATAAAAGTGAAGGCTAAATTCGTGAGTAAAGTCGGCAAGGGTTTTCCCTTGATTGTTAAAGAGTCGATAGCCAACCTTAATGACCTTAGGGAAGAGGGGTCATTGGTGCGTTTGGTGGATGAAAACAACCGCTTTCTGGCAAAAGGGTATTATGGTAAACAGAATAAGGGCTATGGCTGGGTATTGACCCAAAGAGAAGATGAAAAGATTAATCAGGCCTTCTTTACCGGAAAAATCCAGGCAGCATGCGAATTCCGAAAGTCATTCTTTGAAGATGGGGAGACTACAGCTTTCCGCTTGTTTAATGGGGAAGGTGATGGAATTGGCGGTTTAATCATTGATCATTATGATGGTCACTATGTCATTAGCTGGTATAGCAAAGGAATATATTCCTTTAAAGACTACATCATTAAGGCATTGCAGGAAACGGTCGAGGTTAAATCGATTTATCAGAAGAAACGCTTTGATACAAAGGGGCAGTACGTGGATGAAGACGATTTTGTCATGGGCGAACAGCCGGCATTTCCGCTTCTTGTAAAGGAAAATGGAGTCCACTTCGCTGTTTATCTGAATGATGGGGCAATGGTCGGTGTCTTCCTTGATCAACGCGATGTCAGAAGGAAAATCCGGGATGAATATTCAAAAGGGAAAACGGTGTTGAATATGTTCTCCTATACGGGGGCATTCTCCGTGTTTGCCGCTTTAGGCGGTGCTGTTAAAACAACGAGTGTCGACCTGGCGAATCGCAGTTTACCAAAGACGATCGAGCAGTTCAGTGTGAATGGCATAGATCCTGAAGCTCACAATATCGTGGTGATGGATGTTTTCAAGTATTTTAAATATGCGGTGAAGAAAGCTTTGAAATTTGAAATGGTTATCCTTGATCCGCCCAGCTTTGCCAAATCGAAGAAGTTTACTTTTAGTGCCGGGAAAGACTATACGAATCTATTGAAGGATACCATTTCCATTACGGAAGACAATGGGATCATTATCGCCTCAACTAATTGCAGTACGTTCGATATGAAAAAATTCAAGAGCTTCATTGATGTTGCTTTCAAGGAAATGAATGGAAAATACGAAATCATGGAACAATTCTCATTACCGGCTGATTTCAAAACAATCAGGGAATATAAGGAAGGCAATTATTTAAAAGTAGTCTTCATTAAGAAAATTAAAGGTTGAAAAAGGGCGTCCGCAGTTCCATTAGAGCTGTGGATGCCTTTTTTAATGAAAAATTGTTTCATGTGAAACGAACGGATATTCGGGGTTCAAAGGTTTGGCCGTTCACTTTGCAAGTCTTTCGATAACTGGAAAGAAGGTTTCTTGCGAATGCTGTTAGCGATGCAAAACTGGGCTGCATAGTAGGTAAGCATGATCAGTGGTCCAGAATAGGCAACATCATCGATGAATTTGTTCCAAGATAAAATGGAGTCGGAGATCACGAACAAGACCCCGCCGATGATGACGGCCGCATTGCCGGTCATGAATGCCGCCCAGCCCATGAGGGAGATGACCGTTACATAACAGATTACAGGGATGATGAGGTCATGTTCACCTTTTTCGATTAACGAATGTACAATTTCACGTCCAATCCAAGTGGAGTAAATGCTAATCGGAAGAATTGCCGCGAATCGGAGCCATGAAAAGTTCCACAGTCTAAAGAATGCCGAAATATAGAAAAGGTGGCCGATCAAGAAGGCACAAAGCCCGATGACGAACCAGATTAACAAAGCATCTCCAAGCATGCAAAAGAATAAACCAAGAAGTATGAAGGATAGGTATCGATCCCGTATTCCCACATTTGTGCAGGCGTAGAGCAAAATTAATAACATGGGGAGGACCTTGAACATGATTTTAATGATTAAAGGCTCTTCCGGTATAAAAAAAATATATAATAGTCCCGTGATAAGGATTGCGGCAGGTAAACATTTCATTAACATTCAAATCCCTCCTTCAATCTTTAATTCTATGTAAGGGGTAGGAACCCCTTGTCAATTAAAGTACTGTTTGAAAGAAAGGCGCGAAAAATGAAAAAACTGGCTCCTGTTTTATCGCGAGTTGTATACAGATTTAGCGTTTGTACAATTAGAAAGTTGATTTTCACTCCAGGCACTCGCTTTCCGCGGGCGGTCCGGGAGCCTCCTCGGCGCCCATGCGCCTGCGGGGTCTCCCTTGGACGCGCTTTTCTAAGCAGGAGTCCCGCACCTTCCGTTCCAATCAAGTTGTTTAAAATTTAGATAGAACTCCTTTTGTCTACAACATGAACTGGCTCCTGTTTTAACCAGGAGCCAGTCAGTTATAAGAATCATACTGCTTCTTTAATGAATGCTTGTTTTAACCATTTTTTTCCCTCAACTAGCCTTGTGACAAGCATGGCACAAACGGTGTTTCCTGTTGAGTTAAGCAGTGTAGCAGGAGCATCGATGATCGTGGATATAACGGCAATGATCGGCAGGACTTCAATAGGGAAGCCGAATACACTCAGAATCAGCATTTCCCCAATCATGCCGCCCCCAGGAATGGCACCCATAACGGCTCCAACCAAAAAGGCAACAGCCAGTATACTTAAAATGCTTGATATGCTTGTCATATCCTTTCCAAATAAGCAGAATAGGAAAACGATTTTCAATACCCCGCCGAATACCGAACCATCTTTATGAGTGTTGGCTCCGAGTGGGATGACAGTCTCCGCTATATCCTTAGGCACGCCCATTTTCTTGACTGATTCCAGATTGACTGGAATGGATGCGGCACTAGAACATGTTGCAATGGCTGTAATGGACGGTGTCAGGGCATTTTTCCAAAATAGTTTAACTCCATCTTTTCCGCCTGCGATAAAGGCATACAAAGTGAAGAAGCCGAAATAATAAATCAAGGCCAAGACTAGATAAAGAATGAAAGTGCGAGCGTAGCCTTCTAAAATCTGCGGCCCAAGCTGCCCGATTATCGCCGCAAAATAAGCACCAAGTCCAATTGGAGCATAGTACATGACGATTTTGACGACCTTCATCATGACAGCCGTACCCGCTGTCAAAAACTCGGTAATCGGTCTTGCTTTCTCACCGGCCAGTGCAGTGGAAAGCCCGATTAATACCGAGAAAACGATAAGCTGAAGCATATTGCTTCTAGAGAACAGTTCTGGGAAATCGGAAACGGTTACAGTGTTGACCAGCTGACTGAAGAAAGAAACTTCTTCGATGGTCTCTTCAGGGGAACTGTTTTCCATCAGTTCCTTAATGGCTGTCGTATCTGTGCCTTCCAACGGATTTACGATGGTTGTCCCAATGAATCCAATGACGGCAGCTAAAGCGGCTGTTGTCATGAAAACGAGAACGATGCTTCCCATGATTTTTCCGAGACGCTTCATTCCGCTCATATTGGCAATCGCTGAAGCAATGCTGAAAAATACCAATGGCACGATGATCGTGAACATCAGATTTAAGAATAAGTCCCCTAGCGGCTGTATGATCGAGGTTTTTTCCCCGAAAACCACGCCAGCTAGCCCACCGATAATAATGGCAGTCAGTAATATTAAAGAGGATCGATAGTTTTTGATAAAGCTCTTCATTAAATTTCCGTCCTTTCAGGATGAAGATATCAATAAAAATATACTTCATTATCAACTCTAAAATCAGGTTTGACAATATTTTTTTATAGGAAGGAATGTTAAAAGGAGATATGCAATACATAATAATAGGGAATGGGCTGTGAAAAAATAGTGAAGGAGGGATAGAATGGCATTTATTGAGGTGGAAGAGGGCGTTCGGTTGTTTTATGAAGAAAAGGGCCAGGGAAGACCGGTTATTTTTATCCATGGTGTGTGGATGAGCAGCAGGTTCTTTAAAAGGCAGCTTCCGTACTTTTCGGAAAAATATAGAACGATCCTACTTGATTTAAGAAGCCATGGTCAGTCAAATCATGTACATTACGGAAATACGGTCTCCGTTTATGCCAAAGATCTTCATGCATTCATAGGTAAACTGGGATTAAAGGATGTCATACTTGTAGGCTGGTCCATGGGGGCATTTGTCGTCTGGGATTATCTTAAGCAATTCGGTGAGGGAAATATTCATTCAACCGTGATTGTGGATGAATTGGCCTCTGATTTTAAGTGGCCCGATTTTAATATCGGTGCATTTGATATGGACACGTTGATTGCCTTCATGACTGAAATTCAAACGAATCGTGCCCCATTTCTACAAAGCTTCCTTGCTTCCATGTTCAACAATGAATTATCTGCAGAGGATGCAAGCTGGATGCTTGGGGAAGTGACCAAAATGCCGGAATCCATTGCCAGTAGCATTCTATTTGACCAATCGATTGTGGACTATCGTGAATTCTTACCAAAAATCAATATTCCGACACTTCTCTGTTTTGGAAGGCATGAAAAAGTAATTCCTGTTGCAGCAGGAGAACATTTGCATGAAAACATTCCGAATTCCAAACTAGTAATCTTTGAAGATAGTTGCCATTGTCCATTTATGGAAGAAAGCGATTTGTTTAATGAAACCGTGGATTGCTTCATTCAAAAGGGCGTATAGTCGTACTGGACGGGAAAAAGGGGATGCAGGGTTCGTGTGCCCGCACTCCTTTTATTTATGGTTTAAATGAATCTTTCTGTTAACTAAACGGTTTCGGCAAGAAATAAGGGGAATACTGGTACTAAGGAAGTCTGAAGTGGCGGTTAATGGAATTGATAAATTAAATAGGTAATATTTTTATATCCTTTTCACGGGAATTGGGCTATTATGAGGTGGATTTAACTTGGTATGATCGTTATCTGTTATTGAGGGAAACTCATGCAGGAAGTGATGGAGAGGATAAAATGGATGATCGTTTACTATACAATGAAATTATAGATGTATGTTTACTTGCGGGAAAAATCATGCTTCAGAACGGAGCGGAAACTTCACGGGTGGAAGATACGATGGTAAGAATCGCTGCAGCGTTTGGATGCGGTGACTCACATAGTTTTTCGACCCCTACAGGAATTATTTTTTCTCTGGATGGCATGCACCCGGCTTCAAAATTAATTCGAGTTTCCCAACGATCTACAGATTTACATAAGGTAACGCTGGTCAACAGCATATCCCGAAGCATTTCCAGCAAGGAAATGACACCGGAGGAAGCTTATTTACAGTTAAAACAAATCGAAAAGGCCGGGATGGGGTATCCCATGTGGGTACAGGTCTTTGCTGCATTTATATCGAGCGGCTGCTTTTTAATCATGTTCCAAGGCCAGTGGAATGATTTCATCTGGTCCTGTATAGCTGGAGGAATGGGTTTCTCATGCCTGTTTTATTTGCACCGGTTACTGGAAGTTCGGTTTTTTGCTGAATTCATCGCCTCATTAGTCGTAGGTCTAGCAGCTATGTTCTTTGTCCAGATTGGAGTAGGAAGTCATTTGGACAAGATAATCATTGGAGCGGTGATGCCGCTTGTGCCAGGGCTGTTAATTACGAATGCAGCAAGGGATTTAATTGCAGGACATTTGGTTTCAGGCCTATCCAAGGGTGTTGATGCAGGTTTGACTGCTTTAGCCATTGGGGCAGGAATATCGGCTGCATTTGTTTTCTTATGATTTTAGGGGAGGAAGAATGATGATTGCACAGCTTATTACAAGTTTCATTGCCTCAGCCGCCTTTGGAGTCATCTTCAATGTACCAAAAAATTCATTGTTACAATGTGGCTTCGTAGGGATGTTAGGGTGGATCTTATACTTTTTTCTGGTTGAAAATGAGATAAACAGCATCATGGCAACATTAGCGGCTGCATTTATCGTTGCGGTTATCAGTCAGTATTTTGCTAAAAGGTATAAAACGCCGATCACGGTTTTCAATATATCGGGAATCATCCCGCTCGTGCCTGGGGGTTTGTCGTATGATGCGATGAAGCATTTTGTCGGAAATGATTTTTATGTTGCTGTTCAATTGGCCGCCAAGGTCTTCATGCTGGCTGGTGCCATTGCGATGGGGCTGATCTTTGCAGAAGTCATGAATCAGTTAGTAACTAAGTACAATAGAAGGAAGTTAAGATTGAGAAGTTAGCAGGAATCTTCTTGATATATGTTTCTAAATAAAGAGAAAGGAGATCAGGCCGGACCCTGATCTCCTTTCTCTTTTTAATATTTTAAAATAATAAGTAAGCTAGCTTATATAGGATCTTTCATCCCAGTGTTGGCTGTAACCAAAATTTCGTCGAATTTTTTTGCATCGGCTTTCTTGCTTGACAGAAGTGTTCCGGCGATGGCTGCGATAAAACCAATCGGGATGGAGATGATGCCTGGATTGGCAAGCGGGAATAGTGGCTCCCCGACGAATATTGCCGCTCCCTCCACCGGTGACCAGACATTGGGACTCAGGAACACAAGCAATAAAGAACTGACCAGTCCAACTAACATGCCCGTGACGGCCCCAGCTGTGTTAAAACGTTTCCAGAATACCGTGAAGACAATGATGGGCAGATTGGCACTGGCAGCGACGGCAAAGGCAAGTGAAACAAGGAAGGCGACATTCATGTTTTGGGCAAATAAGGCAAGGATGATGGAGAGGACGGACACTCCGATCGATGCCCAACGAGCAGCAACGACTTGTTCCTTGTCAGTGGCTTGGCCCTTCCGGATGATGTGGCCATAGAAGTCATGGGCAAAAGCAGATGCTGCCGATAGAACGAGACCTGCTACAACCGCTAAAATGGTAGCGAATGCAACTGCAGAGACAAAGGCGAACAGGAAGTCACCCCCAATGGCTTCGGCAAGCAGCGGGGCAGCCATATTCCCGGCCGCGTTCGCGCCAATGATTTTGTCGTATCCAACAAAAGCTGCCGCTCCAAATCCCAGGAAAATGGTCATTATATAAAAGATGCCAATGATCCAAGTGGCATATACGACGGACTTTCTGGCTGTGATGGCGTCTTTCACGGTAAAGAAACGGATGAGAATGTGAGGAAGTCCTGCTGTACCGAGTACAAGGGCTAAATTAAGGGATAAGGTATCCAAGGGATCCTTGAATTTGTTACCGGGGTTGAGGAAATCCCCGCCCAAAGGAGTGGCTGTTTTCATCTGCTTGAACATCTCGATCACGCTAAAGTCGAATTTCGCCAATACGATGATGGAGATGATGAATGTACCTGCCATCAATAAAACGGCTTTGACGATTTGGACCCAACTGGTGGCCGTCATACCGCCAAATACGACGTATACGGTCATTAAAATGCCTACAATGATGACGGAGTAAAGATAATCAAGTCCAAGTAAGAGTTTTATAAGGGCACCTGCACCGACTAATTGGGCGATCATATAAAAGGTTGAAATGGAAATGGTGTTAAGGGCAGCGACACCGCGTACTTTCTTTTCATTGAAACGGGCAGCGATCATGTCTGCCAATGTAAATTTGCCAAGGTTACGGAGCGGTTCGGCCACGATATAAAGAACGACCAGATACGCAACCAGAAAACCTATGCTATAGAAAAAACCATCAAATCCAGAGAGTGCGACCATGCCGGCTATCCCCAAAAACGAGGCAGCGGACATATAATCTCCCGCAATGGCCCAGCCATTCTGCCAGCCGGTAAGGCTGCTGTCCGCCGTATAAAAGTCCGCGGTCGTTTTGGTGCGCCGTGAAGCAAAATAGGTAATGACCAATGTTAGCCCGACAATGATTAGAAACAATATGAAAGCAAGTATATTCATTGTGAATTCACCTTTTATCCTTTCGCTTCTTTAATGATTTTTTCCACTAATCGGTCAAATGTCGCAGCTTTTTTGGAATAGAGGATGCATAATGTCCAGGTCATGATAAATTGAGCGAAGGCAAAAATCCAGGCCCAGCTGATTGCCCCGAAAGCATAGGAGTTAAGAACTTTGGAATAGGAAGTTAGTAGGGGTAGGGTGAAATAAAAGACCATGAAAAAGATGGATAGCGGGACGATGAAATTGCGTTTTTTCCTTAACAGTTCTTGAAAAGATTGTGATTGGACGATCTCGGTGTAGTTCGTGGAAGCGCTTACCTTGGTTTCCTTAGCGATAGAATCGTTAGATGCCAAGTTGGTTCCCCCTTCATCATTATTGATTCGGATTACATTACCAAATTCCGATATCAGTATCAGTATATAATTTTCTGAATATATTGTAAATTAAATTTTCGTTCGACATTGTTTTAATTTTTCGTACAGGGAGTGTCCTGTATAAATGAAAGATCATGGAAATCAAACGTATCGCCATTAAGGAAAAGTTAAGCTTCTTTCACGATACTGGTTTCAACGAAGGAAATCTGAAAGGAGAAAAGTGATGAAAAAGTGGATAATGATATGTACGGTTTTAGTGCTGGCGATTGGGGGATGCGCTTGGTTTTTCATGAAGGACAGTGCTGAGCCTGTCATCGCAAAGTCGGTGACCGCAACAGTTGAAAAGGGAGATCTTGAAGTTCAAATAAGCGGATCCGGATCGGTCGCCGCAATCAATAGTGAAGACATCACTTCCTCTATAACGGGTGAAGTGGATGAAGTTCTTGTAGAGAAGAATGAATTGGTTGAGAAAGGTGATGAACTTATTACCTTCACGGATGGAAGTGACCCGATAACAGCCCCATTCGATGGTACCGTTACAACAATGGATGTAAAAAAAGGGGATCGTGTATCAAGCGGTGAAGTGTTGGCGCATGTTACGGATTATAAAAAATTGAAAACCACGATCAGTGTAGATGAATTGGATGTTCCAAGTGTTAAAAAAGGACAAACAGTTGAAATTAAAGCCGGTGCTTTTGAAGATGAAACGTTTACGGGTGAAGTGACCAGTGTAGCAAAGGAAGGTACATATGAGAATGGAGTTTCTTCGTTCGATGTTACGATCAAAATTGACAAACCAGGCGATATAAAAATTGGGATGTCGACTGAAGTGAGCATTTTGACGAATAGTGTTAAAGATGCTTTATATGTTCCGATTGAAGCAGTCCAAATGGATGGTGAAGAGAAATATGTAAATATACAACAATCCGGTACAGCTGAAGGAACTGCCAGTACAAAGAAAGCGGTTGAGACTGGGATCAGCAATGATAGGTATATTGAAATAACTTCGGGACTTGAAGAGGGCCAGTTTGTTTCCTTGCCTATCACCATCAATGAAAGCACGACTGGCACTGGCGGCAATGGAATGAGGGGAGGCCAAGGAGGCGAAATACGAATGCAGGGCGGCAGCGGAATGCCGAGCGTCGGGATGCCAAACGGTGGCGGAATGCCAAGCAGCAATGGAGGTCAGTAAAATGGCGAAACCCATCATAGAAATTAGGAACATGTCTAAATCATATGAATTAGGCGGTGAAACGGTTAAGGCACTTCAAGATGTCTGTCTTACAATCGATAAAGGCGATTTCATTTCGATCATCGGTCCTTCTGGGTCAGGAAAATCGACGTTCATGAATATGATTGGCTGCCTTGACAAGCCTGACATAGGTGAATATCTTCTTGATGGAAAAGAAGTGGAAAAGATGAAGGATAATGAGTTAGCTGCCATTCGTAATATTAAAATAGGATTTATCTTTCAAAATTTCAACCTGTTGGCAAAACTGACAGCGTTGGAAAATGTCGAACTTCCCCTGGTTTATAGAGGGGCAAGCGTGAAGGAAAGAAGAAAAGTGGCCAATGCATGCCTTGATATGGTAGGTCTGAGTGACCGAAAGAATCATCTGCCGAACCAACTGTCGGGCGGACAGCAGCAAAGAGTTGCGATTGCAAGGGCACTTGCCGGTGACCCGCCCGTTCTATTGGCGGATGAGCCGACGGGGGCCTTGGATAGTAAAACGAGTAAAGAAGTGCTGCAGATGCTGAAAGAATTGAACGAAAAGGGACAAACAATCATTCTAATAACCCATGACTTGGAAGTGGCAAAAGAAGCGACTCGTGTCGTCCGGATACAGGATGGTCAGCTATTTGAGAACGGGGGTGATTGGATTGAACCTGAGCGAATCAATGAAAATGGCTATACGCAGTATCAAAACCAATAAAGTCAGAGCATTTTTAACCATGCTTGGGATCATAATTGGAGTTGCCTCTGTAATCGTTCTGGTTTCGATCGGGCAGGGTTCCTCACAGTCCGTTCAGGATGAGATCAATAGCCTGGGAACGAACTTGATAACGGTAAGTGTCACGGATACCGACTCCGTGGAGCTGACGGATGATACAATTGAACAGTTTAAAGAGCTGAACGGGATATCGGAAGTGGCGCCTGTGGTCACCGGACGCGTTTATGCTAAAAACGGAGAAGCTTCGGCACAGGTTTCAATGACCGGTGCAACTTCATCCTACTTATCGGTTAGGGATCTGGAGCTCAGTCAAGGCCGATTTTTGACTGATATGGAAACGCAATTAAGATCCAAGGTCGTCGTCCTGGGGTCGGATACAGCCAGCACGCTTTTTGAAAATCAAAAAGCTGTGGACCAGAACGTGCTTATCGGCGGAGTTTCCTATCGCGTGATTGGTGTGCTGAAATCGGTAGGTACCTCAATGGGGTCGAGCGGGGATGATGTAATCATTGCACCGATCACCACTGCCGAAAGGGCTACAGGCAGCACAACAATCGGAACCGTATATTTAAAAGCGGATAACGAGAATATCATAGATAGGGCGATGTACCACGTACAAGGTACGATGACCACATCATTCCCAGAACAGAGTGATAATTATTCGGTGTCCAATCAAGAAGATCTGATGGATACAATGAGCTCTGTGTCGGATACGTTCACACTCATGCTAGGCGGTATAGCCAGTATTTCGTTACTGGTGGGCGGAATCGGGATCATGAATATCATGTTGGTTTCCGTAACAGAAAGGACGAAGGAAATCGGGATTAGAAAAGCAATTGGGGCGAATCGGAAATCGATTCTTCTTCAGTTTTTGATTGAAGCGATGGTCCTGAGCTGCTTCGGGGGATTGTTGGGTGTTGGAATCGGATTGGGAATCGCAAAATTGATTTCAGTTTTTTCAAGCTTAACGATCAGTTATTCATGGTCGGTAACACTGTTTGCTTTCTTATTCTCCATTTTAATCGGGATAATGTTTGGTGTATTTCCTGCCAATAAGGCATCCAAATTAAATCCAATCCAGGCACTGCGTCACGAATGAACATACAATTTGAAAGAAAGCAGGCGATTAAAAGCCCGCTTTCTTTTGCATATGAAAAAGGATAAAATCAACATATATCACAATTGAGGCGGTTGGGAGGCACCCTGCATGAAGGTTTTGGTGGTAGAAGATAATGTTTCATTATTAGAGTCGATCCGACAGATTCTGACGGATGAATATGAAGTGGATACAGCGGATAATGGGGAAGATGGACTATTCATGGCTCAGCAAAGTATATACGATATCATCATTTTGGATGTAATGCTTCCGGGAATCGATGGATTTGAAATCGTACGGAAAATCAGGGAAGCAAAAATAGATACAAGTGTCTTGTTTTTGACGGCAAAAGATGCACTTGAGGATCGTGTCAGAGGATTGGAAATGGGTGGCGATGATTATTTAGTCAAGCCGTTTCAGGCACTGGAACTTAAGGCCAGGATTCGTGCCCTGCTTCGAAGGAGTGGCATTTTATCGCTTGAGCAGCATGTGAAATACCGTAATATTGAACTGTTGGAAAAAGAAAAGGATATTTTAGTTGATGGAAAGGTCATTAAAATGACCTTGAAACAGTTTGAATTACTGGAATACCTAATTCGAAATAGTGGGAAAATATTGACCCGTGAGCAGATTTTCGACCGCATTTGGGGGTTTGATTCAGATACGACGATTGCCATTGTGGAAGTGTTCATCCATCACCTTAGAAAAAAATTGGAACCTTTCAATTACCATAAAGATATTCAAACCGTCAGGGGTATTGGTTATATGCTAAAACAACCATAAGGGGATCATTATGTTCCAAAAAACACGACTTCAACTAACCATATTGAATTCTATCGTCTTTATTGTCTTAATAGCCATTTTAAGCAGAACAATTTATTTTTATACGGAAAATCAGATTTATAGGGATGTCAATGATTCACTTCAACAGGATTACAGGGATTTCAATAATGGCGGCAGGCCAGGCGGACGTCCGCAAGGTGAGTTTCTCTTAGGACCGGGACCGAGCGTCATCATTTGGGGGCCGGATGATACGATCATTGAGCCAAGACTAAGTGCAGACAATTTCTATAAGGTCAATGAATTGGAATTTTACCCTGAAAGATTTGAAGAGATTGAAGAAATATCGGTGAATGGATACACGTACCGTGCACTTTCCACCAAGGTCGATACGGAGTATGGAAAGATGACCGTACAATTCATCAGGAATGTGGATACAGAAAAAGAAATGCTCGATCGCTTGCTGCTCATCTTGTTTGTTGGTGGAGGAATTGGAAGTTTGGTGGCGGTAGGCGCAGGCTATCTTCTGGCAGGACGGGCCCTGATCCCTGTCAAGAAATCCTGGGATCAGCAACAGCAGTTTGTCTCGGATGCTTCGCATGAAATTCGCACTCCGCTTGCTGTCATTCAATCGCGGGCTGATTTGCTATTTCAATCACCGAACGCGACCATCGAGGAAAAGGCCGTTGATATATCCATCATTTCTAAAGAAGTCCGGCGATTGAATAAGCTTGTTAACGGACTTTTAACCTTGACCAGAACGGATTCGAATCAAATCGAGGTTAAGAAATCGAACTTTTTCCTTGATGACTTACTAATGGATATCGTGGAACAGTATAGGGATATAGCTTCTTTTCAAGAGAAATCGATCATTAGCCATGCTCCTGAACAGGTGGTGTTTCATGGGGATAAAGAGAGAATTCATCAGCTATTGGTGATCTTGGTGGATAATGCCATGAAATTTACCGAAGAAGGCGGGGAGATTTCCCTATCCTGCATCAAGAATGCTTCATCCATCATTCTTACTATAGAGGATAATGGAGAAGGTATTCCGCAGGAAGATCTCCCCTTGATTTTTAACCGTTTTTACCAAGTCGAGCAATCCCGTTCAGCAAATGAAGGCTCCGGCTTAGGTTTATCCATAGCCAAATGGATTGTAAACACACATCAAGGGAACATCAAAGTTACGAGTGAGCAAAATGAACGCACCCGTTTTGAAATCACTTTTCCAAGAAATCAAAAGAAAAATTAATACAACAATAGATGCCATCCAATACGAAAAGGACCCTTACTTTTTTCCTTGTTGCTTAAGGAAAAATTAAGGGCCTTTTTAGATAATCATCTTATAAATACATTTATTTTCGGAGGAGAAAACCATTGATGAAAAGATTTGGTAAGTTACACTTTTTGGTTGGAATATTGGCATCGGTTCTCTTAATGGCCCAAGCAGTCATCGGGGTCATGATGTATGTGTATGGCAGCGGCAATGAACCCGTGAATCGACAGGCGATGATGGGTCAGCCTGCCGACCGCAACACAACAGAATCGGATGTTGCGGAAGAATCGGCTAATAGCAGTACGGCGACACACGATTCAACTTCAACTACGGGAACGGCATCAAATGATATGCAGGGCACTCCACAAGGCGGGCCTAATGGTTCCGGGACTCCAGGAGAGATGCATAGCGGTGGCGGTTTCCAAGGCAGAGACTCTTTTGCAGGGAAATTGATCGGCTTTTATCAAGGGGCAGGTGGCTTGGCCGCATCCATCATCATCTTTATCGTTGGAGGCGCTGGATTAGCGATGTCGGTGATATCCAGAAAAACAACAGCCTAAAAATTCAATGCTATTTGAGGAAAGAGAAGGCTCCTTTCGAAGGGGAACCTTCTTTTTTCATTCATGAAACCCACTATTGTCACTAATTGTTATTTTAAAAAGGGAAATAATAATTGCACTTAAAAAAATATTAGTTTAATATAGACTTCTGGAGAGGTACGTACATGTATTTTGGATGAAAGAGAAAACGTTTGCATAATTTTTTTGAGGGTAACCTACTAGTAATGCACGACATAAAATTCACCCTTAGTGGAGGCAGAATATATGAAATTTCTGATTGCAATTTTAGGGCTGCTTATTGTTTTTGGACTAGCTTTATTAGCCAGCAGTGACCGGAAGAAAGTTAAAATTAAACCGATCATCCTCATGGTGGTCATTCAGCTTATTTTAACTTATTTATTATTGAATACGAAGTTTGGTTTAGTGATCATCAATTCGATTGCCGATGCTTTCGGAAAACTTTTACAATGGGCAAATGAAGGGATCACCTTTGTATTTGGCGGGATTGTAAACGAAGGAGCATCGCCATTCTTTTTAAATGTCCTTCTTCCAATCGTCTTCATCTCGGCATTAATCGGGATTTTACAGCACTTCAAGATCCTTCCGTTCATCATGAAGTGGATTGGATTCCTTTTAAGTAAGGTGAATGGGATGGGTAAATTGGAATCTTACAATGCGGTTGCATCTGCAATAGTGGGCCAATCCGAAGTTTTCATAACCTTGAAAAAACAACTCGGTGCGATTCCGCCATCTCGCATGTATACGCTTTGTGCATCAGCCATGTCAACTGTATCGATGTCGATTGTCGGTGCATACATGACGATGATTGAACCAAAGTATGTTGTGACGGCAATCGTTATTAACATGTTCGGAGGATTTATCATTGCATCCATTATCAATCCTTATACCGTAACGGATGAGGAGGATATTCTCCCTGTTGAAGAAGGGGCAGAGAAGCAGTCTTTCTTCGAAATGCTTGGGGAATATATCATGGATGGATTTAAGGTTGCTATCACTGTAGCAGCGATGTTAATTGGTTTCGTTGCATTAATCGCAGGAATCAACAGTGTATTCGACATGGTCTTCGGAATCAGCTTCCAAGACATCATGGGGTATATCTTTGCACCGTTTGCTTTTATCATGGGTGTACCGATATCAGAAACCGTGACTGCTGGCGGAATCATGGCGACGAAGCTGGTAACCAATGAATTCGTTGCCATGCTGAGCCTAGGGGAAGCATCAGCAGCCTTGAGCGATAGGACGATAGGGATCGTTTCGGTTTTCTTGGTTTCATTCGCTAATTTCTCATCTATTGGAATCATTGCCGGTGCAGTCAAAGGACTTCATGAAAAACAGGGTAATGTTGTAGCCCGTTTCGGCTTGAAGCTGTTATACGGTGCGACGCTTGTCAGCATCCTATCAGCGATCATTGTAAGCGTGATACTTTAATTGACGGATCTAACACAAAAGGGCACTTGGGTTTACTCCTAAGTGCCTCTTTTTATATTTGTGCATCAAAAAAGAGAAAAAAATTTTTGAATTTGAAGGCGTTTGGCCTGCTGGTATATAATACATAAAATTACAGGCGTGAAAGGGGAGTTTTTAGAATGACGATGGCTGGAAAAGAAACGGCTATCTTTGCAGGAGGCTGTTTTTGGTGCATGGTTGCTCCCTTTGATGAAATGGATGGCATTATTTCAGTGACATCAGGTTATACAGGCGGAGAATTTGCCGCGCCCAGTTATAAACAAGTAATTACCGGTTCGACTGATCATGTTGAAGCGGTTCAAGTGGTATTCGATCCATCAATCATTTCCTATAAAACGTTATTAGAGATATTCTGGCGCCAAGTCGACCCTACGGATGACGAAGGACAATTCGCGGATAGGGGAAAGCAATACAGGGCAGCCATTTTCTATCTCAATGAACGTCAGAAACAGGAGGCAAAACAATCGAAGGAAGATTTAATGATGAGCGGACGGTTTAAGAAACCTATCGTTACGGGTATTCTACCCTCGGGGAAATTTTACGTGGCTGAGGAATATCATCAAGACTTCTATCGGAAAAATCAGTTTCGCTATGCATTGTATCGTAAAGGGTCAGGCCGTGATGCTTTCATTAAAGAAAATTGGCCTAAGGATAATGCACATCTTAGAAAGACCTTAACGGAGATTCAGTTTCATGTAACCCAGGAAAATGGCACGGAGCTGCCTTTCGATAATGCTTATTGGGATCACTTTGAAGAAGGCATCTATGTGGATGTCGTTTCTGGGGAGCCTCTATTCAGTTCACGGGATAAGTATGATAGCGGCTGTGGGTGGCCAAGCTTCACCAAGCCCGTCATGTCCGCAAGTGTCAATGAAAAAATGGATCTCAGCCACCGAATGACCCGGACCGAGGTGCGCAGCAGGGACGCCGATTCACACCTTGGACATGTTTTTCCTGATGGCCCAAGGCCCAAAGGCATGAGATATTGCATAAACTCTGCGGCCCTTCGATTCATTCCTAAACATGAAATGGAGAGAGAGGGATATGGAGACTTATTATTACTTTTTAAAATGAAATAACTAGTGAGATAGGGGAACACAAATGGATAAAATAGATGAAAATTTATATCGATATATCATTGATAATTCATCCAAGATTACGGAAAACTGGCTGGCTTTAAGGGAAAAGCAGTCTGGCTCCATCTATTCAATGGACTCCAATGAGGAAATAGAAAAGCTTCTTAGAGAACAGAATACATTGACCATCAAGACAGTGACAAGTGCTTTACTTGAAGATAAAAATGCTTTTATTGCAACGATGGAGCAGTGGGCCACACTTGTCGCGAAGAGCAGGGTTGAATCGGACACCCCCATTTACGAAGTGTTGGAAGCGCTTAATAAGGTCCGTGAAACATATTGGGCTTTTATCACTGATTATATGCTAAAGGATACGGGGATAACGAAGGATACAATCATCCGGTGGGGCCGGCTCATTAATGGTGCCTTCGACCAATTGAACCGTGAGTTCACAGAGCAGTATTACCTTTTGACAAAAGAACGTTTACTAGCTCAACAGGAGCTGATTAATGAACTGGGCGCACCTGTCATTCCCATTGTTGATGCCATTGCGGTATTGCCGTTAATCGGTGAAATCGATACCTATCGGGCAAGGGAAATTTTGAATGCGACTCCAAGCAAATGCATTAACAAAAATGTCACTCACTTATTCATCGATTTATCAGGAGTCTCCCTTTTAGATACGATGGTTGCCCAACAGATCTATCAATTGATAAGTACACTGAACCTGTTGGGCATTCAATCGACCATTTCCGGGATTCGTCCCGAAGTGGCCCAGACATCGATTCAGTTAGGTCTTGATTTTAGTCAGGTTTCGACACATAGTACTCTTAAGCAGGCCCTTTCCAAGCAAGGGATCAAACTTTACGAGAAAAAGTGACATAAGGTGCAGAGAATGAAAAAGAACCAGATTCGCTAGGAATCTGGTTCATCTCTGTGATTCTATAACTTGAATGAACTTTTCAACCCAACGATTTGGTTGAAGACCAAGTGATCGGCCGCAGTGAGTTTTGAATCAACATTATAATAGCCGTGCCTGAAGAATTGGAATTTATCCTGAGGTTTAACATCTTTCATGTTAGGCTCGACAAATCCTTGTAAAACTTCTACAGAATCGGGGTTTACCCGGTCCAGGAATGATTTTTCTTCCTCTTCATCATTTTCCTTATCCAAGATTAAAGGCTGGTAGTTGCGGAATTCTGCTGAAACGGCTTGTGAAGCTTCGACCCAGTGCAATGTACCTTTTACTTTACGGCCAGTGAAGCCCGATCCGCTTTTCGTTTCAATGTCGTATGTGCAGCGAAGTTCAATGACGTTACCGGCTTCGTCTTTTATCACTTCTTCACATTTAATGAAATAAGCATGTTTCAAACGGACTTCATTGCCCGGGAAAAGTCGGAAATACTTTTTCGGCGGGTTTTCCATGAAATCGTCCTGTTCGATATATATTTCACGTGAAAACGGGATTTGGCGTGTGCCCATTTCCGGGACTTCCGGATTGACCTCAGCATCCAGCCATTCTACCTCGCCTTCCGGATAGTTGGTGATGACCACTTTAAGCGGATTTAGGATAGCCATAGTTCGTGGAGCCTTAAGCTTTAGGTCTTCCCGCACGAAATGATCAAGCATTTGAGAGTCTACGACACCGCTTGTTTTGGCGACGCCAATCTCTTGGCAGAATGCACGAATCGCCTCAGGTGTATACCCGCGTCTCCGCAAACCTGAAACGGTAGGCATCCGTGGGTCGTCCCAGCCGTCCACGAAGCCCTCATCGACAAGCTGCTTCAGTTTTCGCTTGCTCATTACTGTATTGGTCAGGTTAAGACGGCCAAATTCATATTGTTTTGGCTTGCTTTCCATTTCACAATTTTCAACGATCCAGTCATAAAGAGGGCGTTGGTCTTCGAACTCTAGCGTACAAATGGAGTGTGTGACTCCTTCGATGGCATCTTCAATTGGGTGGGCAAAGGCATACATTGGGTAGATGCACCATTTGTTCCCGGTATTATGGTGTTCAGTATGGGATATACGGTATATGACGGGATCACGCAAATTGATATTAGGCGAGCTCATATCAATTTTGGCACGCAATACTTTTGCACCGTTTTCGAATTCGCCGCTGCGCATCTTTTCAAATAGTTCAAGGTTTTCCTCGACGGTTCTATTGCGGTATGGGCTATCTTTTCCCGGCTCAGTCAGCGTTCCGCGATATTCACGGATTTGGTCGGCATTAAGGTCGTCCACATATGCCAGTCCTTTATTGATGAGCAGCACAGCTCTTTTATACATTTCATCAAAATAGTCGGAAGCGAAGAAAAGGTTATCCCAGTCGTAACCGAGCCATTTTACATCTTCCTTAATGGAGTTGACAAACTCAATATCTTCTTTCAATGGATTCGTATCATCGAAACGAAGGTTAGTTTTCCCATTGAAATCATCAGCCACCCCAAAATTCAAAATGATTGATTTGGCGTGCCCGATATGTAAATACCCGTTCGGCTCAGGAGGGAAGCGGGTGATGACATGATCATGTTTTCCGGACTCTAGATCATCTTTTATAATATTTTTAATAAAATTCGAAGAGTTATTTTCCAACTGAATTCGACCTCTTTCATTTATATACTTCTTTTAATTTTACCTGTATATATACCATAAATACAGATATTTTTCCATGTTCGAGCCGGAATCAGGGTTTATCTGAAACAATTCATCAAGTGTTTAGTTTGTACAATCAGAGCGAAAATATCCCAGAAACTTGGTTCATGTAACTTAGGGAACGATCCATCCCGCGAATATAGAAAACAAATAAGCAATACAGGAAGTCTCGCCTGTATTGCTTATAATGGTGATTTAAGTTCTATGAAGAATTATTCTCGCTAATAGACAGATTTTAGGGTGGAAATCAAAAGACTGTCGTTTGCAAAAATTCTTTTGTCCGTTCTTCTTTTGGATTGGTGAAGAATTCTTTTGGCGGGCCGCTTTCGACAACCTTCCCATTATGCATGAAGACAATCCAATCACCAACTTCACGTGCAAAGCTCATTTCATGTGTAACGACTACCATTGTCATCCCTTCCAAGGCAAGTTCCTTCATCGTGGCAAGAACTTCCCCGACAAGTTCGGGATCCAGAGCCGAGGTAGGCTCATCAAAGAGTAGGATATCAGGCTTCATGGCAAGGGCACGGGCTATGGCGACACGCTGCTTCTGCCCACCTGAGAGTTTGCTTGGATAAACATCCGCTTTATCTGATAAGCCGACTTTGGCAAGCAATTCTTTTGCTTCTTCGATCGCCTGGGCCTTAGGGACTTTTTTGACGTGAGTCGGTGCCTCAATTACATTTTCAAGCACGGTCATATGCGGGAAGAGGTAGAAATGCTGAAAAACCATTCCGACTTTCTCGCGGATTTTATTAATATCAGTACTCGGTTGGATTTCCGTTCCTTCAATGAGGATTTGCCCGCTGTCTTTTTTCTCTAAATAATTCAAACAGCGAAGCAGGGTGCTTTTTCCGGAACCGCTTGGCCCGATCAGACAGACAACATCGCTATCCAGTACTTTCATATCAATATCTTTGAGTACATGCAGGTTTCCATACGATTTATTTAAATTCCTAATGCGAATCATTTCTTTTTGTTCCATTTCAATTCCCCCTATCGATCACTAATGGAAAGTTTCTTTTCGAATAAATTGACGATAATGGTCAGGAATGCCACTAGAATCAAGTAGTAGACCGCTACAATCAGTAAATAAGTCATTTCATCGAAATTATTCGAACCTAACGTAGTCGCCACGTTAAACAGCTCATTCATGGAGATGAAGGCAGCCAGTGATGAATCTTTCAGCCCGATGATGAATTGGTTGCCCAAAGGCGGCAATGCGCGACGGAAGGCTTGAGGTAAAATGATCCTTCTTAATGTAAGCGATTTGCTCATGCCAAGGGAGCGTCCGGCTTCCATTTGGCCTTTATCGATGGATTGGATCGTACCACGTAAAATTTCAGAAATATAAGCTCCATTATGGAAGGCCAAGGCAAGTGACGCCGCCCAGAAGTCCGGCAGTAAGAAGAGATTGCTGATACCGAAATAGAGTATGAATATCTGTACGATTAGCGGTGTTCCCCGTACCAGGAATACATATGTATCCGAAATCCAGGCAAGAATTTTTATATTGGAAATTTTTAAAAGTGCAAATAGCAATCCGATGACGATTCCTACCAATATGGAGACTACCGTAAGTTCCAATGTGAGGAGCATGGCTCGGATGAATACGTCCGAGGAGTTAAATAATGTATCAAAAAAATGTGAAAAACTTGGCAATGTAATGACTCCCTTTCTATCAATCTTTATTCAGGCTTGGTTGTGATGTCCTCACCAAAGTATTTTTTGCTGATTTCCGCAAGCGTTCCATCTTCCCGGAGGTTTTCAAGCGCTTCGTTGATACGTGCAAGCAGCTGAGGGTTGTCTTTAGGCAGTACGATGGCTTGCTCGCTTCGTTCGATCAATTGCCTTCCTTCGACGTCGAAACCTTCCTTGGCTGCTTCCTTGCCGGTTACGAAGTCGGTGATGACGGCATCATGGCGTCCTCCGCTCAATGCTTTCAGGGCGGTGATATCACTGTCATAGGTTTTTACATTGGTTGTATACTTTTCTGCTGTGGTTGCGTACGTGGAGCCTTTTGAAGCCGCGACTTCCTTTCCCTTTAAATCTTCGACCGTTTTAATATCACTATCTGAGCGGACGAAAATTTGAGGACCTGAGTAGTAATAAGGGGTCGAAAAGGCAACATGTTTACTTCGTTGTTCATTGATTGTATGACTGGCAACTGCGGCATCTGCCCGACCGGTTTTGACACCTTCCACGATACCTTTGAATTTTATCCGTTTAGGTACTGGCTCCAGGTCCAGTTCCTTTGCTATTGCATCGCCGACCTCAATATCGAATCCGGTTACGGTCATGTCATCATTGACATAACTGAATGGCTTGAATTCGCCTGAGGCAGCGAAAACAAACTGGTCCTTATTGATCAGCTTGCTTCCATCCTCCAGCTGGTCCTTTTCAGCACAGCCGGACAGAAGACCGAGAACAGCCAGAATGGATACAAAAAATGTAACTGATGATTTCATGATAATTTCATTTCCCCCTTTGAAAAAAACTAATAGAATGGTCTATACCCTTATGAGGCGGTGAAATAACCTCATTAACTAGGGAAATTAAAACGGAAATAAAAAAGGGCATCCAGATCATGCCGGCATTTCATTCAAGAATCCTCTTCACTATGCATTTCATAAAGGTTCTCGGTCTTTGCCTTCATTTCCTTCCAAATTACCGGTAATTTCCTGAAATAATGACAAACATTATATGGTGGAGTAAGAAATTTAGTTAGATTCAGGTCTAGAGATGAATTTGAAAATTCACTCTATCGAAACCAAATCTAATGAATGGGATGGGGTAAAACTGGAGGATTTGTCTGCCAACAAAATTCCGTATTGCATGGACTGACTTTAATTTTGCCCTTGAATTGAAGTATAATATAGCAAAATAGAAGAAGGGCAGTTGGGAAAATGGTTAGCAACTTTGTGCAAGAACAGTTACAGGAGTTTCGCGAAAAGAATCAAGATAGAGGCCGTTTGATTATAAAGTGTCCGGACCGGCCAGGAATTGTTTCGACAGTTACTGCCTTTCTAAAAGAATATGATGCAAATATTGTTGAATTGAGCCAGTATTCGATGAATCCTGAGGGCGGTACCTTTTTCACAAGGATCGAATTCGATTGTCCGGGATTGAAGGATAGGGCAGCGGATATGCAACTGGCATTCCAGGAAGTTTCGACAGCATTCTCGATGCAATGGACATTTAACCATGTGAGTGATCTGAAACGGACGGCAATCTTCGTTTCCAAGGAACCGCATTGTCTTCTGGAATTGCTATGGGAGTGGCAAAGCGGGGATTTATTAGCTGATATTGCGCTGGTCATCAGTAACCATGAAGATACGAGGCAAATTGTCGAATCCATGGGCATCCCATTTTATTACATTCCTGCAAATAAGGATATACGTAGGGAAGTGGAGACAAAACAGCTTGGACTTCTGGAAGAATTCAAGGTGGACCTTATTATCTTAGCCAGGTATATGCAGATATTGACGCCGGACTTCGTAGCAGCCCATCCAAACAAAATCATTAATATCCATCATTCATTTTTACCTGCATTCATAGGAGCACGCCCTTATGAAAGAGCTTATGACAGAGGTGTTAAGCTGATTGGTGCGACGTCCCATTATGTGACGAATGATTTGGATGAAGGTCCAATCATCGAGCAGGATATTGAACGTGTGGACCATCGTGATTCTGCTGGAGATATGAAGAAAATCGGTCGTTCAGCTGAACGCAGGGTGCTGGCACGTGCCGTTAAATGGCATTTGGAGGATCGCGTCCTTGTTCATGAAAATAAGACGGTAGTCTTTTAAAGTAAAACCCCCCATTGTTCACAAGGGGGGGTTTTTAGGATGGAATTTACTGAGTGCTAGTACGTGTACTCTACCCTTACTGAGGCAGTGATGTTCAATTCACCAGGCTGAATCGGGGTAGTCGCCATTTTTGAAAAGGTACTTGTTTGGTAAAGCATCGGTGTTATAGTTTCAGATAGCTCTTCAACCTTATTAGGGACTGGGTTCAATGAGATTCCTAGTGTTCGGGCCATGGAGAGTGCTTTTTCGTATGCATTTTTTAAAGCGAGAGAAAGTGCCTGGTTATAGTATGCATCTGGGTTGGATAAAGAGAAGCGGATGCTGGTGATTGAATTGGCGCCGCTTCTGACAGCCGTGTCGATTATGCTGCCTATTTTCTCGATGTCTGTCGTTTGGGCTTGGATGATGTGCTGGACTTTATAGTTCTTGAACAATTCCTTTCCGTCAATAAAATCATATTGCGGATCGATTCTGTAATCACTCGTTTTCAATTGCTCTTCGGGAATGCCTGCGGATTTAAGTGATGCGATGACATTTGCGATTGCTTGGGAATTGGCTTGCTGGGCCTTTTGCGGGTCCTTATCCTCTGTTATGACTCCTAGGGTGATTGTGGCTTGATCCGGAGCGGCAGATAGCGTCCCAGAGCCGGAAACTTTCAATGTATGTTCATCGTTGCGGTAATGAACCCTATCAGGGGCATTATATCCTTTCATTTTGACACCAGCCTTTTTTAAAAAGAGATAATCTCACCCCTATTGTACGAATTATAAACGGGAAAGATGATTGAAATATCCATTGTCATTAATTCGGTCGAATGATCACAAAAAAACACTCGGCCTGGACCGAGTGCGCATTACTTATGAATGACTTGAACCCTGCCAACCTGACCATCAGTCAATCTTACTTTAATTCCATGAGGATGA
This sequence comes from Peribacillus sp. NPDC056705, assembly GCF_043656335.1. Taxonomy (NCBI): domain Bacteria; kingdom Bacillati; phylum Bacillota; class Bacilli; order Caryophanales; family Bacillaceae; genus Peribacillus; species Peribacillus sp. NPDC056705. The sequence goes on from NZ_JBHTYI010000001.1 coordinate 62,557, forward strand.
GTGCTTGAGTTGGTCAAAATATCCTTTACAATGCCGCTTGTCAGTTTTCCGCTGCGTTGATCTGCTTTAAGTACAATGTCCACAGAGGCACCTGGGGTAATGTCCTTCCGATTCTTACCGTTCATTTCAATTCAATCCTTTTCAAAGTTATTTGCAACCATTCAACCTTGCAGTAACTTCAGTATAAGTAAAACGGCGGACCCAGTCGACTATTAGATAAAATCACTGTGACCATCAGCGTATTTTTTTCAAAGGTTCAACAGCAGGGCCATTCAATACTTCACCAGCGATGGAGTAGCGGGAGCCATGACATGGGCAATCCCAAGTACGGTCGCCGCTATTCCAGGCAACTTCACACCCCATGTGCGTACATGTGGAATCGACAATATGTAGATGGCCATCATGATCACGGTAACATCCGGCCTTGTCTCCATTCACCTTCACGATTGCTCCTTCATCAATTCCTATGTCTTCAGGCGTTTTATGAATGACGGCCAATTTGCTTTTGATCAAATGCTTCGCTACATCAGCATTATCTTGGACTATATTCTTCATGCCTTTTAACCGGGCTGGGTTATACAAGTCCGCATAGCGGTTATCCCTTTGCAAAACCCGGTCAGTTAAGATCTTGGCTGCAATCGAACCATTCGTCATTCCCCATTTCGCATAGCCGGTAGCTATCAAAACGTTTGGATTATTGGATGTCACTGGTCCGACGAAGGGGATATTATCCGGTGTCACAATATCTTGTGCCGACCAGCGGTAGGGAATGTCCTTCACATCGAAATATTGGGAACTGAAGTCCTTCAGTGCTTCATAATGCTCGATCATCGAGACTCCCTGGCCTGTTTTATGACCATCGCCGCCGACTAGTATAAGTTTTTCCCCATTGTCCAATTCCGTATAGCGAAGGGAGCGGGTAGGGCTGTCTGCACTGTAATACATTCCACCGGGATATTCCTGTTCAGTCCTGATTCCAAGCACATAGGACCTATCTACATGGACACGGGCAAAGTATAAGCCCTTTTCATCATTAAAAGGGAAGTGGGAGGCAACGATTACCTGATTGCTTTTGATTGTATGTCCATTATCGGTTTGAACGGTTGGTGGATCGCCGTCTTCAATCTTCATTGCCGTTGTCCGTTCATAAATTTCCCCTCCACTTTCGAGAATGGTCGAAATGAGGGCCGTTAAATATTTTAACGGGTGAAACTGTGCTTGATCTTTCATGATCACCGCAGCTTTAGAAGGGATGGAGAATGGGATACTCTCTGCATAATCCCCACGAATGCCGAGCTTTTGATAGGCTTTCAGTTCATTTTGAATTTTAATTTTATATTCATCTGTATTTGCGTAGACATAGGCATCCTGTGCAGTCAAATTACATTCAATGGAATGTTCTTCTACCAAGTCTTTAATTAGCTTCATTCCTTCTGCATTGGCTTCATAATAAAGTTTGGCCTTCTCTTCTCCATGATCAGTTATCAATTGGTCATAAATCAAGCCATGCTGGGCCGTGATTTTTGCTGTAGTGTGTCCTGTCGTTCCAGTTAGGATTTCGCCTGCATCAATCAGTGTGACTTTAACACCTTGTTTGGCTAGTAGATAAGCAGAAGTGATTCCAGTTATTCCGCCGCCTACTATTAAAACATCAGTGCTTATATCCGTTTCTAGTTTAGAAAAAGATGGGAAAGTTAACGCACTGCGCCAATAGGGTTCCGGAAACCGGGGAAGGTCTGTATTTTTTTCAGTCATTTGAATACCTCCATACAGTTCATTAGTCAATTGTCCATTTATTACCATACCCAATTTCCCCATTTATACGCTTATTTTTGTAAGAAGAAAGAGTGAAAAAAATACATTATTTGGTTTGTTTACAAAAACGTATACATGTAAACAAAAGTAGATGTAATGTACACAAATAAGTATACATGTTTACAAATACGTACACATGGCTATATATCAGGCTAATGCACATTTGTTCCTATTGTAAATTATTCGAAAGTTATAGCTACTATTAATGAAGCATTGACTAGGGAAATTTTCCAGCTTCCAGAATCGTGGAGAGGAGGCCGTTAAATATTTTAAAGGGGTGAAACTGCGCTTGGTTAATGGAAGATTTACAAGGAATGGAGAAAGGGATTTTCTTCTGTATAATCCCCGCGAATGGCTAGTTTCGATTAGCTTTTGTTCTTTTGGGATTTTACTTTTATATTCATCAGTATTTGTGTGAATATAGGTATCCATTTCAGTCAAATTACTTTCAATGGAATGTTCCTCCATCAAATCTTTGATAAGACCATTCCTTCTGCCTTGGCTACATAATATATTTTGGCTTTTCCTTCATCATGTTTTAGTGAACAAACAAATCGTAAATCAGGCCATGCTGTGGGTGTCCCGTTGATCCGTTAAGAAGTTCGCCAGCCTCTATCAGTGTAACTTTAATCCCTTGTTTAGCTGAGTAATCCCTGTAATCCCGCTCCTGCAAATAAGTTGTCAGTGGTTATATCTGTATCTAGTTTAAAAAATGAAGGGAATTTAATGCTTTGCGACAATAGTGTTCCTGAATTTGTGAAGTATCTGTATTTTTTTCAGTCATTTGAATACCTCTATTCATTAGTGGATCGTCCATTTATTAACATACCCAAATCCGCTAATTTTTGTAAGAAGAAAGAGTAAGGAAATACATTATTTGGTTGCTTACAAAAGTGTATACATGTAAACAAAAATAGATGTGATGTACACAAAAAGGTATTCATGTTTACAAACCCGTACACATGGCTATATATATGGTGTATACATACTTATTCCTATTGTAAACAATTTGAAAACAATTCGACAAATATAGCTACAACTTATGAAGGATTGACTATGGGGGAAACTTTTTCTATCCTTAAAGGGTATGCTTCACTTAAAATTTTTTTCTATAAAAAGGGGATGTTTTTAGATGAGTTCTAGAATCGCAGCAGTAGACGTAGGAAATGATGCTATCAAGGCTATTTTTGGAAAGCTAGAGTCTGAACTTTATATACCGAATGTCATTGCAAAAGACATAGAAGACCGTCCGGTCATCGGGATTGAGGAACTTGATGAAAAAAACCCATTGGAAGGGATTCATATTAGGGTCCATTCACCGGCTCTGCAAGACAATAATGCGATTTATCGCGTTGGGAACTTGGCGACAAAAAGTGATAATCCTACCGAATTGGATTTAGGAAGCAGTAAATCGGAAGAAGATCAAACATTAGTCATGCTTTTTGCGGCTCTTGCATTAGACGCTGCAAAGTTGGGGGACAACGATACATTCAAAAAAGTGAATAACGTTGTGGAAGCCAACTATACGCTTGGAACAGGGTTGCCGCTTCGGGAGGTCAAAGAAGGGAAAGACGTCGGATACCGCTCGAAATTACTTGGCTCAGTCCACCAGGTGGAATTTTTAATTACTCCTAAATACCAAGGCATGAAGGTTAATATAAAATTTGATGAAGTGAAAGTCTATCCAGAGGGCTTTGCTGCATACATAAATTTGGTCATGGATAAAGATTTGAATATCATTAACCGTGAATTAATAGATAGAAGGATACTCATCCAGGATATCGGTGGATTATCGACGGATATCGCTGTCATTAAAAATCGTAAAGTTGACGATGACAAGGCACAAGGATTTAATTTGGGAGTAGCTGAAGCCCTTGAATCGATCCGTGAAGAAATCAGGAAGAAACATGGTGTAGAGCTGGATAGCAGGCGCGACGTCGTTGAAATCATCACGAAGAAAAATGATCGCAATCATATTATGGTTCGCGGAAGCAGGACAAGCGTCCATGATATCGTCGACCGCATTTTAGGTGAACTGGCCAAAAAGCAATATCGTCACCTGCGCAACGTATGGCAAAAAAATTCCCAGACGGAAATTTGCTATTTTGTAGGCGGGGGATCGATTGTCCTGAAAGATTACTTGAAAACATTGAATCAAAATTTCGATGGCTACAATATAGACTTTTTCGAAGATGAGCGGGAAAGCGTTTGGATGATGGCAAACGCCTATTATAAATTGATTTCGGATTTTAATCGCCGCCGGAATGCAAAGGACCAGAATCAGTCACAGCAAAAGAAGAAAGAACAAAGAACGGGCTCCATTAAATAGGTGAGAGAATGAAAAAAACAGCTTCTTCTGAACTTAAAAGAGGACAAGCCATCACTTTTCGTATCCCTTCGGATGTATCAGATTATACGTTAAGACAGCTGCAGAAATTGAAGGAAACGGAAAGACGGAATTTTTCCAGTAAAATTGCCGAGTATGTTCTCGATGGAGTCGGGCAATCCTCCCATCAGGATCGGGAAATGATTGTCCTGCCCATGCCGAACAAACTAAGCAAATCTCAGCGTGATTGGCTCAAGCATTCCCACTCAGAAGCTATGCTTGGAACGATTATGTACCACCTTTTATCCGATCCTTTACGCGCTACGGCCCTGCTTGCCTCTTTGAACAATAATGAACTGAACGAGGAACTGTATGTGCAGGCCGAGCCTGAAGAAAAGGTAGTGGAGGAGGTCAAGGAATTACCTAAGAAAGATCTGGATGACTTTGATTGGAATTTGGATCAACCCGCACAACATGAGGAAGAATCGGAACCGGAAGAAGAAAATCTTGACGATCTCCTGGGTGATTTCCTTGATCAAATGAACCAGTGAACATGTAGGAGGATATCCGACGATAAGTCGGATATCCTCCTTTTTCTTTGCAGGAGTTATAAAAAAAGAGGAACCACAATGGATCCCTCTTAAAATGATCAAGCCAGGAAAATAAGTTGGTAAAGGAATAAAACGGCAAACATGTACACGAACGGATGCACTTCCCGGAATTTGCCCCTTGCCATTTTTAAAATGGGATAGGAGATGAATCCGAGTGCTATCCCGTTGGCGATGCTTGATGTTAAAGGCATGGCTACAATGACCAAAAAGGCTGGGAATGATTCATCAAAGTGTGTCCAGTCAATTTCATTAATGCTTTTAATCATCATGCTTCCGACGATGATCAAGCTAGGTGCCGTGATTGCCGCTACATTTGAAACAGCTCCTATCAGTGGGCTGAAGAAGGCGGTCATTAAGAAAAGGATGGCTACAACCAACGCGGTTAAACCTGTCTTGCCGCCCGCTCCTACACCAGCTGATGATTCAACTGAGGCAGCGGTCGGGCTTGTACCGAACATGGCGCCGACAGTAGTGCCGATGGAATCCGCAAAGAAGGCACTGCCGGATTTTTCAAGCTTATTATCCTTCAGCAATCCAGCTTGCCGGACTATGCCTAATAAAGCACCGGTCGTATCGAAAAGCATTACAAGCAAAATGGAGAAGACGACGCCATAAAGGCCGTAGTTAATGACATCGGCGATGGATGTGATTGGATTGGCGACAATAATCCCTTCAGGTAATGAAGGGGTGGAAACTAAACCGTTAATTTCCAATTGTCCTGTAAAGAAAGCGATTATGGCAGTCACGATCATTCCGATGAATATTGCTCCCTGCACATTGCGAACGATCAGCACGATCGTTATGACCAAACCAACCAATGTAAGCGCCACATTAGGATCCCTGAAGCTTCCGAGGGTAACCAGGTTGGATTCATGCTGTGTTACGACACCTGACAAGCGAAGTCCGATGAAGGTGATGAAAAGACCGATTCCGGCACTGATTGCATGCTTCAAGTTATTTGGGATGGCCTCGATCAATTTTGAGCGGAAAGAGGTCAGGGATAAAAGGATAAAGATGATACCGGTAACAAAGACTGCAGAGAAGGCAACTGTGTATGAAATATCATGGGTTCCCAATACCGAGTATGCAAAATAAGCATTCAATCCCATTGCGGGTGCTATGACAATAGGGTAATTGGCTAATAGGGCCATGCTTAGGGTACCGATTATTATAGCGATTATGGTTGCCGTGAATGCCTGGTCAAATGGAACGCCGGCATCAGAAAGGATCATTGGGTTTACAACGATGATATAAGCAAGAGTTAAAAAGGTTGTAAGCCCCGCAAGTACTTCCGTCCTAATATTTGAATTCCGTTCTTTTAATTTAAACATGCGGTCACTCCTTTTTTATATACAAAAAATCCTTGCAAAAAACTACAAGGATGAGATGCTTACCCTTTAATTTAAAGTAAGTAGCTCGATTGGATAATCTTATAAATTATATTAGAAAAACAACTAAAGTACAATAGCATGAAAAATTTTAAGGTACAGGTTTTCTCGAAAATAGATAATGATATACTAACAATTAGCTTAGACTAAGGAATATGACATTAAGTGAAGGAAGCTGTTACCATTTCAGTGGATTTATCAGTCAATTAATTGAAGAAATTCAGAAAGTAGGCCCATACATGACAAAATTCATCGACCTTGGCGTCAGCCCGGCGATTAACATGATATTAAAGCAAATAGGAATAACCGCCCCTACCCCGATCCAGGAGAAATCGATACCAGATATCCTTGCTGGAAGGGATGTCATTGCGAAGGCCCAAACGGGGACGGGGAAGACTTTGGCATTTTTGCTGCCAATCCTGGAAAAAGTAGATCCCGCCGCATCCCATATACAATCCCTGATCGTCACGCCAACCAGGGAATTGGCTTTGCAAATCACTGCCGAATTGAAGAAATTCGCTAATGAATTAGAAGGACTCCAAGTGCTTGCAGTATATGGCGGACAGGATGTCGAGCAGCAAATGAAAAAGCTGACAAGAAACATCTCCGTGGTGGTCGCCACGCCAGGCAGGCTCTTAGATCATTTACGAAGAGGCACCATCGATCTATCACAAACTGGAACACTCGTGCTGGACGAAGCTGATCAAATGCTACATATTGGTTTCTTACCAGAGGTCGAAGAAATCATGGGACAGCTTCCAGAGGAACGCCAAACGTTGCTCTTTTCAGCGACGATGCCTGAACAGGTGCATCAATTGGCTAAACGCTATATGACTAAACCATTAACTGCCGCGGTGAAGGCCGAGCAAGTAACGGTCGAGAAAATCAGGCAGCTTGTCATCGAGACTACCGATCGTGCCAAACAGTCATCATTAATCAACATGATCAAAGAAGAACAACCATACCTTGCGATCATATTTTGCCGTACAAAACGTCGCGTTTCGGTATTGAATGATGCCTTGAAGGCAGCTGGATTCAACTCTGAAGAGCTTCATGGTGACCTTTCACAGGCAAAGCGGGAACGTGTCATGAAAAACTTCAGAGACGCAAAGCTTCAATATTTAGTGGCAACGGACGTTGCTGCACGAGGACTCGATGTGGAAGGTGTGACACATGTTTTTAATTACGATGTTCCCGAGGATGCAGAAAGTTACATCCACCGAATTGGCCGGACAGGCCGAGCGGGTGAGAATGGCTTGGCTGTAACTTTCATAGCAACGAAGGATTTACAGCTTTTAAGCGAGATTGAAAAAGGGATCTCCATGAAAATTGAAAGAAGGACGATTGAAGGAGTGAAAATGTTCCAACCCGATGAGGTGAGGCAAAAGAGGAAACGCTATGAAGACTCTTCTGATGAAGGTACCCGCCGCCCGCGTTCGGGAGGGGGAAGGAAACACCGGGAACGGATAGATACGAGAGGACCGAATCGAGGCAGTCACCGTTCTGCAAATCAAGCGGACAATCGTGAAATCGAGAGGGAGAAACCACGGGGAGGACGGATGGAAAACGGCCGCGGACCAAAGCGTGAGGATACACGGGGAGGCCGGGTGGAAAACGGCCGAGGACCTAGACGTGAGGATACACGGGGAGGCCGGGTGGAAAACGGCCGAGGACCTAGACGTGAGGATACACGGGGAGGCCGGATGGAAAACAGCCGAGGACCAAAGCGAGAGAATCCGCGGGGTGGCCGGTCGGAAGACAGCCGTGGTCCAAGGCGTGACAATCCACGAGGAGATCAAAGAGACAGCCGTAGACAAGGGCCAAGTAATCTTAGAGGTGGATCTGGCAGCAGCCCAAATAGAGGGAGAAACCGGTAAAAGGGGGAGACGGGAGTGGAAAAGCCTTGGTTGGCAGAATATCCGGTTTCGCTGGAGCTAGCGGGGAAATTGATCATGATGCAGTTTCCGGAAATCGAGTTGAAAGAGATCAAGCAACTTGGGGAGGGTTTCGATAACACGGTCATACAAATCAATGGGCAATTTGTATTCCGTTTTCCCCGCCGCCCTATTGCAGTTACGTTGATTCAGGTGGAAAACCAGCTTTTGCCTTCCATTGCAGGCACTTTTCCGCTTGCTATCCCTGAACCGATCTTTTTTGGGAAACCAAGTACACTGTATCCGTATCCTTTTACCGGTTATAAAATGGTAAAGGGACACTTGCCTGTAGAAGGATCAGTGGCGAATAAGGCCGAATCGGCAAAAAGGTTTGCCCATTTTTTGAAGGCTCTTCACAGTTTCCCTGTGGAAAAGGCTATGCGTTTAGGTGTGCAGCCTGATGGAATGATGAGGCTTGACGTATCCTATCGTAAGAAATCGCTAATGGAAAGTGTCTCGAATCTATTAAAGCTAGGATTCTTTGAACAGGCGCATGCGGTTAAGGATTTTGTTGAAACCTTGGGTGAATGGGATGTTCAGCATCCAGTTTCACTCGTTCACGGAGACATTCATATCCGGAACGTTTTACTTGATGACGAAGGCGTTCTCGCGGGTATCATTGATTGGGGAGATGTTCATGTCGGGAATCCAGCCATTGATTTCTCCTTTTTATACAGTTATTTCCCCAAAGAGGTGCGCAAGGTTTTTTTTGATATCTATGGTGAAATCGAAAAGGAAACAGAGAGTTTAGCCCGGTTCAGAGCGATATATATGCTCGTTACATTACTCGTTTATGGCATAGACCGCCATGATGAAGAACTGATTGCTATTACGAGCACCGGTTTGAAATTTGCTATAGAAGAATAAGTGTCATGTTCTTTTGATGTTTAGGAGGTTCATATGAAGGCAAGTTATTATCATTCAATCACATTAATGGCGAACATGTTGGATCAAGCTAACATCCCATACCAATATACAGGTCGATCCGCTCTGTTCGTGCAAGGAGTGGACATCGGTGAGTATAAGAAAATCAATATTGATGTACAATGGGATGTCTTTAATGAGGCAGTAGATCTTTTTTCCGAATACGCACCAACAAAGCTTGAAAGAAGCCCTGAGACTGCCTCCTTTCTAATGGATGTCGAGGGGATTTCTGCCGCTGTGCGCTGCCGGTTTAACACGACCATTAAAACGGACCCTTATCGTTTATCCATCAAGATGGGGGATATGGAGGTTTGGTGCAGGTCGTTATACAGTTATCTATACGACGAAGAAATGAGAAAGTGCAGTTCCGAGATCCATGCTTACTTATCTGCCGAGCAGAAGGGGTTCACAGCGGAAAATGAACAGGCGTGGAACCAGAATAATTATTTAGCGCTGGTCAATCGTTATGGAGATCCCGTTGAATTGGCATCGAAAATCAAGCAAAACCCAAAATGGAGACTGCACCCTTTTTATAAATATATGGGAGGAACATCCGGTAAAAAAATCACTCATTTGATGGGATCGAACGGTGTTAAAGCAGTTGCCCTCGCCATATTGGGAGCTGAAGTGAAAGTAGTTGACTTTTCCCAGGAAAATGCAATGTTTGCAAATGAGCTGGCCAGTGGGGCCAATGTCTCCATCGAGTATATCGTTTCGGATGTCCTTTCATTATCATCCGAGCATGAATCAGGGAATCAGGATTTGGTTTTAATGGAGCTCGGTGTACTTCACTACTTAATAGATCTGCAGCCTTTATTTGAAAAAATTAAAAAGATGCTGAAACCTGGAGGCCGATTCGTCCTGCATGAATTTCACCCGATTTCCACAAAGCTCATTACTTCAAATGGTAAAAAACATAAAATAACAGGCAACTATTTCGACCCGGCAATCGAAAACAATGAGGTCGCTTTTTCGAAGCATATGCCGGATGAGGAAAAAGGGAGCCTTTCAAGAGTTGTTCAGCGTAAATGGACAATCGGGGAACTGATAACGTCAATAGGTCAATCAGGGCTTGTTATTAAAGTGCTCGAGGAAGAACCGAATCATAAAATCCATGATATTGGGCTTCCGAAAACATTTACCTTGGTGGCGGAACGAGTTTAAGCTGCATATTGAGGAAATGAAAGCTGACTGAAGGAGACTTTTCAGTCAGCTTTTTATTTATTTCATAATAAAGGGGATGCCGCTTCTGCGACATCCCCTGAAAAATTAATTTTGGGCCGACCATTCCTCTACATCCCATACCTTGGTTACCCAATCTTCATAGAATTCAGGTTCATGGCATACGAGGACAATCGTTCCTTTATACTCTTTCATTGCACGTTTCAGTTCTTCTTTTGCAACGACATCCAAATGGTTGGTCGGTTCATCGAATAACAGCCAATTGCTTTCGGTAAGCATGAGTTTACATAGGCGCACTTTTGCTTGTTCCCCACCGCTTAAATGGCTCATCGGACGTGTAATATGCTCGTTTTTCAAACCGACACGGGCAAGGATTGCACGTACTTGCGGTTGGTCCAGATGCGGGAATGCATTCCATACTTCATCGATCGGCGTCGTATCGCCTGCTTTCACTTCCTGTTCAAAATAAGAAGAAAAAAGGAAGTCCCCAAGTGATCTTTTACCGCCTAGAGGATCAATTTTACCCAAAATCGTTTTTAAAAGAGTGGATTTACCAACCCCGTTACAGCCGACCACGGCAATTTTTTCTCCCCGTTCGATGGTCATGGATAGCTTTGGAAGCAATGGGCGGTCATATCCGATTTCCAGATCTTCACCTTCAAAGACATAACGGCTGCTCGCACGTGATTCTTTAAAGTCGAAGGTAGGTTTCATTGCAGTTTCTGGACGATCGATGCGTTCCATGCGATTCAATTGCTTTTGACGGCTCTTTGCCCGGCCGGTCGTTGAATAGCGCGCTTTATTTTTTGCAATGAAATCTTCCTGCTTTTTAATGAATTCGCGCTGTTTTTCATAAGCGTTAATATGTTGGTTTTTATTCAATTCTGCCAGCTCAAGGAATTTTTCATAAGTTGCCGTGTAACGGGTCAGTTTAGAAAATTCAAGATGGAAGATGACGTCGACGACGCCGTTCATGAACTCGGTATCATGCGAAATCAATAGAAATGCATGTGGATATTCCTTTAAGTAGCTGCTCAGCCAGCGGATATGCTCCACATCCAAGTAGTTGGTTGGCTCGTCGAGCAGCAGGACTTGCGGTTGTTCCAATAGTAACTTCGCCAATAATACCTTTGTCCGTTGTCCGCCGCTTAGGGCAGAGACATCACGGTCCAACCCGATTGCATCCAAACCTAAACCGCGTGCCGCTTCTTCAATTTTAATATCGAGATTGTAAAAACCGCCGGCTTCCAGCTTGTCCTGGATTTCACCCATTTGTTCCAAGAGTTCTTCCAGTTCTTCGGGAGTGGCCGTACCCATTTTTTCCGTAACTTCATTCAGTGCCTTTTCCTGCTCGAATAAAGGTAAGTATGCATCCCTTAAGACATCGCGAATGGATTTACCTTTAGAAAGTATCGTATGTTGATCAAGATAGCCATATTCGACACCAGGTGTCCATTCCACCCGGCCATCATCATGGATGAGTTGTCCTGTAATGATATTCATCATCGTTGACTTCCCGACACCATTCGCCCCTACCAGGCCTACATGTTCACCGGCCATCAGGCGGAAGGATACATCCTTGAATAAGGTACGGTCGCCAAAGCTGTGTGCTAATTTATCTATAGAAAGTAAGCTCATTTTATATTGAACCTCCCAATTAATTTGAAAAAATCCCTACGTTTCATCATACTAAAATCTGCACGGGATTGCTATCTAATCTATTAATTTACATATATGTGGGTGCGGGGAGCCCTGTTCGATCTGTTTATCAATGCCATGCTGTGCATTATCGCCCTGTCATAAATTATATGAGATAATAGAGGAATCAGTTTAAAAGCGAAAGGATGTTATTATGAGTAAAACAGTCGTACTGGCCGAGAAACCTTCGGTCGGAAGAGATATAGCTAAAGTGCTGAATTGCGGGGAAAAGGGTAATGGCTTTTTTGAAGGCGAACAGTATATCGTCACTTGGGCACTAGGTCATTTGGTCACCCATGCAGATCCGGAATCTTATGATGAAAAATATAAAACGTGGCGCCTTGAGGACCTGCCCATGTTGCCGCCTACTTTGAAATTGGTCGTCATCAAGCAATCAGGCAAACAATTTCAATCGGTTAAAACACAATTGAACCGCAAGGATGTCAAGGATGTCATCATTGCAACGGATGCAGGTCGTGAAGGGGAACTTGTTGCACGCTGGATTCTCGAAAAAGCGAATGTGAAGAAGCCCGTCAAACGGCTTTGGATTTCCTCTGTAACGGATAAGGCGATCAAAGATGGATTTAAAAACCTGAAGGATGGCAAGGAGTATGAAAACCTATTTGCCTCTGCTGTAGCAAGGGCGGAAGCGGACTGGATCGTTGGGATGAACGCCACGCGTGCCCTGACGACCAAGCACAATGCCCAGTTATCCTGCGGGAGGGTCCAAACGCCGACACTTGCGATGATCGCAAAAAAAGAAGAGGAAATAAAACAATTCCAGCCTAGGAAATATTATGGCGTAACCGCAATGGCAGAAGCTAATTTGCGCCTGGTTTGGCAAGATGCCCATTCAAAAGATATCCGTACATTCGATAAAAACAAGGCAGAAAAGGTTCTTGCAGCCGTGAAGGGGAAAAGTGCAGAAGTCGTTGAAGTTAACAAGTCCCATAAGAAAAGTTTTGCCCCTTCTTTATATGATTTAACTGAACTTCAACGGGACGCCAATAAGAAATTCGGCTATTCGGCGAAAGAGACGCTATCGATCATGCAGCGCTTATATGAAAGCCATAAAGTCCTGACTTATCCAAGGACGGATTCACGCTTTTTATCAACGGATTTGGTTGATACGCTAAAAGAAAGATTACAGGCTGTAAGCATTAAGCCATATGCCCAGTATGCATCGAGGATCCTGCGCAGCCCGATTAAGGTCAATAAATCGTTCGTGGATGATAGCAAGGTTTCCGATCACCATGCAATCATCCCTACTGAGCAAACACCGCTGCCGGGAAAACTGAGCGACAAAGAATCGAAAATCTATGATTTGGTCGTGAAAAGGTTCCTTGCTGTATTGATGCCGCCTTTTGAATATGAACAAACGACCATCACCGCAAAAATGGGGCAGGAGACGTTCATGGCAAAAGGGAAGGTCGTCCTGAAGTCAGGTTGGAAGGAAGTTTATGATCACCAATTCGATGAGGAAGAAGCTAAAGATGGCCTTGCAGAGCAACTGCTTCCGAACGTTCAAAAAAGTGACAATTTAACCATTTCGACCGTGAAACAAACAGAGGGTGAAACGAAACCGCCGGAACCATTCAATGAAGGGTCGCTTCTTTCGGCAATGGAGAATCCTGCTCGTTTCATGGCAGGGGAAAGCAAAGAGCTCATCAAGACCTTGGGTGAAACTGGCGGGATCGGAACTGTTGCAACGCGTGCTGACGTTATTGAAAAGCTGTTCAATAGTTTCCTGATTGAGAAGAGGGGAAAGGGCCTTCATGTTACCTCGAAAGGAAAACAACTTCTTCAATTGGCACCTGAAGATCTGCGATCTCCAGCTTTGACAGCTCAATGGGAGCAGAAGCTAACCGCGATTGCAAAAGGGAAGCTGCCAAAACAGGCTTTCATCGGCGATATGCGCGCCTACGCCAAAAATATCGTCCATGAAATCAAAAATAGTGACCAAAAGTTCAAGCATGATAACGTGTCAGGAACGAAATGTCCTGATTGCGGCAAGCTGATGCTTGAAGTGAATAGTAAAAAGGGAAAAATGCTTGTCTGCCAAGATCGAGAATGTGGCCACAAAAAAGGTGTTTCACGTGTAACAAATGCCAGATGCCCACAATGTCACAAAAAGATGGAAATGCGCGGTCAAGGAGAAGCACAGACATTCACTTGTAAGTGCGGTTTTCACGAAAAACTTTCTTCTTACAATAAACGAAGAGGGCAAAATAAAAATCAAAAAGTATCCAAAAATGAAGTCTCCAATTATATGAAAAAGCAAAATAAAGAAGAGCCGATCAATACTGCCTTGGCGGATGCCTTAGCAAAACTGAAATTCGATAAATAAAAGAAAAGAGACCTTCACCTTTAGCTCCGTGGTGAAAGGGCTCTTTTTTATGGGGTTATTTGAAATGGCAAAATCCTTATAAATGAAAATGACGGCAGAAAGGGATGGAGCGAGTGCTCCATCCCTTTCCATATATCTGCTTCTGTTAAACTTCATTCAGTACGGTGCCATGTAATTCATATTCAAGTGTTTTGTCAGTGTGTGTGTGTTTATCCGAATCTACTCGTGTGAGTGTACTGAATGGTTTCTGATCACCCGGACTGAAAATTGCTTCATCATTCTCTGGATTCCATAGGCTGTAAATACTCATGATCGTATCCTCCTCCTTTGGATGAGAAGACTAGTAATTCCCATACTGATTATCATCTAACGCTTCCATTGACTCTTACGCTGATCACCGGGACTAAACACCGCTGCGTCATTCTCTTTGTTCCATTGGCTTCTGATTGTACTCATCATGCACATCATCTCCTTTGGTGAGAATGTCTTACAGTATTTTTATACCCGGATGGGACAGGTTAAAACATATATTTTTAAAAAAACATGATTTTATCGAGAAATCCATGTAATAAAACAAACCTCCTTTTACAATCAAACAGTGTGAATTGTATTGTTCGTTTTTTTTGCGAGGATTTTCTTGAATTTGACAGTTTAATAAACCCGGTCTGTTGGAGCATGCCCACGTTTTCGTTGGTCCATGGTGGACTGACCTTTTTTATAAAGTAACGTTCTATTTCAATGAATGGAAAAGCGAGGGGGCTTCGTATCCAGGTAACATACATTTTCTGTAAGTGTCCTGGTTGATAAGTTGGAAGAAGCTCCGAACTTTAAAGAACCTTTTCTACTATATTGACAAATCATTATTGTAAAGTGATATAATTTTAAATTGTATGCATGACGAAAAAGTAGGAGATAGAATCAAATGAAACAACCATTAATTAATATTGAGAGTAAATTCAGACCCGAGATCGAAGGGTTACGCGTTGTTGCGGCACTGCTGGTAGCGGTATATCATATATGGTTAAATCGTGTTTCCGGCGGGGTTGATGTATTCTTTGTAATTTCAGGTTTTCTTATTACCACTTCAATCGTTTCCACAATTAATCGAACAGGGGAATATCGTTTTCTGCCATATGTCACAAAGTTAATGAAAAGATTACTTCCTTCTGTATTTTTTATTCTTGCAATTGTTCTCGTTTTAAGTTGGTTTTTATTACCTAAATCAATTTTAGATAAAACTATACATGAAGTATTTGCCTCCATGTTTTTCTACCAAAACTGGCAGTTGGCATTTTCGAGCACGGATTATTTAGATTCCAGCCAAATGAAAACGCCTGTTGAACACTTTTGGGCTTTGTCCATACAAGGACAATTTTATATCATCTGGTTTTTGGTATTCACTTTAATTTTATTTTTAATAAAAAAATATAAATTAACTAAAGTTAAAACATTAATCAATACTATTTTAGTCATATTATTTGTTTCTTCTTTTATATATTCCATATATTTAACCTCTGTCAATCAGCCATGGGCTTATTTCATTACGATGACACGTGTGTGGGAATTTGCTTTAGGCAGTTTGCTCTGTATCAATTTATCATTAATCAAGGTAAATAAATATATTGCTACAGTGATAGGCTGGCTCGGATTAATCGGATTAATTTTAACTGGAATAGTCTTCAATGTATCTGAAATGTTTCCAGGGTATATTGCCTTATGGCCAATGACCTGCGCATTATTCATTGTTTTGTCTGGTACACGCGATACGAAATATGGTGTCAAACGCTTTTTAGGTTCCCCGGTAATGGTGAAGCTAGGTGGAATAGCCTTTGGAATCTATTTGTGGCATTGGGTATTATTGGAGTTCTACCGTTATAATGTCCAGGAAACTCCAGGGTTCATCGTTGGAACTCTTATTATCATTTCATCAATTGCCCTTTCGTTTTTAATGACTCGATTTATAGAAGAACCAATCCGAAGCTCAAAGGACAATAAATTCTCATTCAAGAGAATCGGGTTAATGGGCAGTGTGAATGTACTCTTGATTGCATCTCTTTTAATTGGAGTATATATAGATAAAAATAGGTTGGAAAATAATATAAACGATAAAAATTATCCAGGAGCGTTAGCTGTAAAAAACCCTGACGATATACCTGATCAAGAACCAATTCCGTCATATTCTAAAGTCTTTGATGATTTACCAAAAGCGCATTTGGACGGCAGTAACCAAGGGTTAAAGGAAAGTGACTTGAAAATTGGGGAATATGGCAAAACTGAAAATTACGATGCTACAATTGCCCTGATCGGCAGTTCCCATTCAGAGCATTGGTTAGGTGCCATTTTAGAAGCAACAAAAGATGATAATTATCGTGTATTGAATATAACTCGTTCAGGTACACGTTTTTCAACAGGTTATGCGGATGATGATTTGAAAGGTATCTGGGTCAATAATGTTCTCGATTATCTAAAGGATGCAGATGTAGATCTTGTCATTTCTCACGCCACAGCTTCTGATTCGCCTAATAATAAAATACAACAACAAATGGTCGATCAGCTGCAGTATGTTAAAGATGAATATGGTATTGAAGTGTTAGCGATTCGTGATGATCCAAGATATAGTTTTAACGTACTGGAATCATTAGAAACAGATGGACTAGAAGAAACTACAAAAAAAATGAATTCAGCAGATAATCAGAAAGACGAAAGCTTTTGGAGACAATTTGAAAAAGAGAATAAATCCTTGCATAAAATTGACTTAACAGATTACTTCAAGGTAAACGGTAAATTCCAGCCCATTATAGGTAATGTTATAATTTACCGTGACAATAGGCATTTAACGAATACTTATTCTGAAAGTTTCGGACCTGTTTTTGAAGAAAAAATCAATGAGATAGGTTTAATTGAAAAGTAAGTATAGCTAATTGGAATTTATTTGAAGTCTAAATATAATAAAAATCTGAGTTCTGTGTTTTACAGGGCTTGGATTTTTTTATATCTATAGGGATTGATGAAGTAGTGGTTAACTTTGTCTGACCTCCACATAAATTACAGAAAAAACCCTGCTATAACACGGAGAATCCGCATTATAACAGGGCTTATAAACTTTAGCGTCCCAGATAGGAATCGAACCTACGACCTACAGCTTAGGAGGCTGTCGCTCTATCCTGCTGAGCTACTGGGACATATATTTAAGTCGACGACTTATTTATTATATTTCTTATAGGCAAACTTTTCAAGCTTATAGCACATACTTATGAAAAAAATCTTCATAAATGCTCAGCAGGGCACTATGCTCTTTTGTTTTCCTATTAATTCTTTAAATGGAATACTTTATTATCGAATAGTATTCTGATACTATTATACTAGAAAAAATTAGGGGAATGATAGTGAAAAGATATAGAGTTTTATGGATGGTGGCATTGGTGGGAATTTTAATTTTACCTGGATGTTCACAAGGGATTGTAGAGGGTATAGGCATAAAAACGGCTGCACCGATTGCGGAAGATGACATTGAAGTGGTCGAAGCGGCCGAGAATGAGACTGAGACTGGTCAGGATTTGGATGGCCAGATCGATACGGGAGACTGGATAATGGCCAAGTCCGCGGTCAGGCTTCCAATCTTGATGTATCACAGCATTTCTGAAGGGAATGGACTTCGGGTTCCAATTGAGGAATTCCGAGCACAGATGGCTTGGCTTCGGGAGAATGGTTACTATACATTATCGCCTGAAGAAGCATACCTCGTTTTAACCGAGAATCGGATGCCAAGTGAGAAGTGTGTCTGGCTTACTTTTGATGATGGCTATACAGATAACTACACGGAGGCTTTTCCGATATTAAAAGAAAATGATATGAAAGCAACTGTCTTCATGATCGGTAAGTCCATTGATAAAGGTCATCACCTGACTGAAGATCAAATGTTGGTGATGAGCAGGAATGGGATTTCGATCGAAAGCCATACGATCAACCATTTGGAGCTGAACCGCATGACGGCAGTACAGCAAGAAGCTGAAATGGTCCAGTCAAAGGATCTGTTCGATCGTATCCTCAAACAGGACACGACAGTGCTTTCCTATCCTGTTGGCCGGTATAATGAAGAGAGTCTAGCGCTGTCAGAAGAAGCGGGATACAAGATGGCAGTCACCACCGAACCTGGGGGAGCTTCAAGGGACCAAGGGATGCATGCCCTGCATCGAGTTCGGATTTCACCCGGATTATCAGTCGGTGGGTTCGCGTCGCTGATAGAAAATGCTTCTAATCATTGAAGATGGACGGGTCATTTCGAACTTGTTCAGAAAAATCATATAATAATCGATTCTTACATGGTGTATAATGAAGGCAGTGAAAATTATATACATATGAACGATTTGGTGTCTTAATGACTTAAAAGGGAAGTTGGTGAAATGCCAACGCGGTCCCGCCACTGTATATGGGAGCTGACGGCTGTGTACCACTGTATGAGATATGGGAAGGTGCCGTTGACGATGACCATGAGCCAGGAGACCTGCCAGAATTCGTACACCTGTAACCTACGCGGATGGGAAGGTGTGTGGCAGACCCTAAGAAAGAGTCCGTAATGATATTGTTGCCATGCAAGCACCTTCCGTTTAACGGGAGGTGCTTTTTGTTTTGGGGGCATCTTCCAACAATGCGTTTTCTTAATTACAGGTGGGAAGAAATTAAATGAAAAGATTGTGGGGAATGAAAATGAAGAAAATTTTTGGTCTGATACTGTTGATGTTGCTTACTGCAGGATTGATGGTTGGCTGCAGTGACGCTGCTGATGAAGGAAAAGAAAAGCAGCAAACGAATCATGCTCAACACGAAGCTTTTCCGATTACGATTAAAGATGCAACTGGGGAAAAAGTGACGATAGAACAAAAACCGAAGAAAATTGTTTCGTTGATACCAAGTAATACGGAAGTGGTCTTTGCACTTGGATTGGGAAAAAAGGTCGTTGGTGTTTCCGACAATGATAATTACCCGGAAGAAACGAAAGAAATTGAAAAAGTTGGCGGAATGGAAATGAACACGGAGCTGATTGTCTCCATGAAGCCTGATCTTGTTCTTGCGCATGCATCAAGTGCCCATAATTCGAATGAGGGTTTACAGCAGCTTAAGGATGCTGGAATAGATGTCCTTGTAGTGAATGATGCACAAAGCTTTGACCAAGTCTATAAGTCTATTGAAATGATTGGACAGGCAACGGGTGAACAGGATAAGGCAAAAGAAATCGTTACGGATATGAAAACGAAGCTCAAGGATATCCAGGAAAAGGCCAAATCCGTAAAGGAAGAGGATAGGAAGACCGTTTTAGTGGAAGTTTCGCCTTCACCGGAAATATACACACCTGGAAAAAATACTTTCATGAATGAGATGCTTAACATTATTTCAGCGGATAATGCTGCTGCAGAATTGGACGGATGGGCAAAAATTGATGAAGAGTCGATGATTGCTGCAAATCCGGATGTCATCATTACAACGTATGGTTATTATACGAAAGATCCAGTTAGTGAAGTGACGGGCCGAAAGGGATGGCAAGACGTAAATGCCGTTAAGAATGGCCAAGTCTTTGATGTCCATTCAGACTTGGTGACCCGTTCCGGTCCACGTTTAATAGAGGGAGTAGAGGAACTTGCCAAATCAGTCTATCCGAACCAATTTGACAACTAAATGGGCGTTTGCTTATTTGATTGCGTTGTTCATTTTGTTATTCGCGATGACGATAGGCATTTCCTTTGGTTCGGTGCCAGTACCGATTCCCGTACTTATACAAATAATCGGCAAGGAGATTTTCCATTTGCCGATTTCTGCTGATCCGGATGTGATGCTTACGAATATCGTGATGAACATCCGCCTGCCGCGTGTATTGCTTGCGGGTTTGGTCGGGGCATCACTTGCGATTGCGGGTGCGGCTTTTCAGGGACTGCTCCGGAACCCGCTCGCTGATCCTTACACATTGGGTATTTCATCAGGAGCATCGGTAGGCGCCGTATTGACAATATTCTTGAATATTTCACTGCCGTTCATCGGTTTATATACTCTTCCGGCATTGAGTATCTTATGCTCAGTGCTCACGATGCTTTGCGTACTTACTTTCGCAAAAAAAATGGATCGATCGATGAAAGTGGAAACGATCATTTTAACGGGAATCATTTTCAGCTCATTTTTAAGTGCCTTCATTTCATTGATGATTGCGCTGACGGGTGATGAATTAAGACAAATCATCGGCTGGCTGATGGGAAGCGTTTCAATGCGAGGTTGGAATTACATTGCAATCATTTTGCCCTTTTTTATCATTGGATCATTGATTTTGATCATGAATACTAGTGAATTGAATGCGATGACTTTCGGGGAAGACCGGGCAAAGCACTTAGGTGTGAATGTTAAGCGGCGGAAAATGTGGATCTTGATAGCCGGTTCGACATTGACAGGGGCAGCCGTTGCCGTTTCAGGGGCGATTGGCTTTGTAGGATTGGTCATTCCTCATTTTGTCCGAAAGATTTGGGGGCCTGACCATAAACATCTGCTTCCTTTGTCATTGTTGGTAGGAAGCGGATTCTTAATATTGGCGGATTTTGTGGCACGAACGATCATTGCCCCATCGGAACTGCCGATCGGGGTGATCACCTCACTTATCGGGGCGCCTGCATTTGCGCTGATTTTATTAAAGAGACGGAGAGAAGGGTAAAAACGGATGCTTGAAGTAAGAGGGTTAACAGGTGGATATCATAACAAAGCTGTTTTGGACTCTGTCTCTTTTGATGTACATAAAGGGGAATTATTCGGGATTCTTGGTCCAAATGGCAGCGGAAAAACGACGCTTTTAAGCATGCTTAGCGGGGTGCTCGATTATAAAGGCGGAAGCGTACGGATTAGAGGTAGGGATTTGAAGGATTATTCGTCAAAACAACTTGCACAGGTCATTGCTGTGCTCCCCCAACATTCCTCATTAGCTTTCTCCTATACAGTAAAAGAGACGGTCTCACTTGGTCGATATGCCCATCAATCAGGTTGGTTCCACAGTTGGTCCGCAGAAGATGAATCGATTGTCCAACGAGTTATGGAACAAACGGGAGTAGCTGATTTTCAGGATCTTCATTTTGAACGATTATCAGGAGGGGAGAGACAAAGGGTTTTGCTGGCACAGGCACTTGCCCAAGAGCCAGAAATCCTTTTTTTGGATGAACCTACGAACCACTTGGATCTTTCCTATCAAAAAGATCTTCTGGATCTAATGAGGAAAATGGCAAAAGAGCAGAACTTGACCGTTATTTCAATTTTTCATGATTTGAATTTGGCTGGATTGTATTGTGATCGGCTTATGTTGCTTGAGAAAGGGCAGATTCAGGTTGTTGATGTGCCGAACGAAGTGCTCCAACAGGAACGGATTCAGGATGTATATCATACGACGATCGAAAAACATCCACATCCCGCCCTTCCGAAACCGCAGATGTTCATCGTTCCGGAAAGGCATGGCCATGATACTATCCCATTGGAAATCGATGGTTCCTATTTGACAGTCGGTCCTGAGATGATTCAATTGGATTCACCGATTCCACTTAGAACGATGTCTTCTGGAGTGACTGGTTCAGGGACGGGCTGGCATAAATATTTTGTGAATAGGCACGTCCATCATGGCTATGATTGCGAGGATCATCATGTTGAAATGGCCGACTATTTAAAGACTCATGGTTTTGAACCTCAGGAAACGGTAGGGATGATGACCGCCGTCTTTCTCGACACGGTTGCTTTCAAGCTATTAAGAGCTGAAGATTTCTCGGTTTTCATTATCGTGACGGCTGGTGTAGGAAATGCTATCGACGCTTCTTTAGCAGACCGGCATTCTTGGAGTTCCGCTCCAGGAACGATAAATACTTGGATATTCGTAAATGGGCATTTGGCAGAAGAGGCTTTCATCCACAGCATAGTTACTGCGACCGAGGCAAAAGTAAAAGCGCTTCATGATTTGCATGTCATGGATAAGGTGACAAATACATGTGCAACAGGAACATCGACAGACAGCATTTTGATTGCGGCAACTCAAAGAGGGGCAAAGCTTCAATATGCGGGCACCATCACTCCGTTAGGGAAGCTGATCAGCCGCGGTGTTTATGATTGTACAGTGGAAGCATTAAAGAATACTCGGAAACGGATTGAGGATTTATGATTTATCATCATCTTTTTGCAGTTACGCTGGCATTTTTCCTTGATCTATTAATTGGTGATCCGCCAAATTGGCCGCATCCAGTCAAATGGATAGGAACGATGATAAGCAAGTTGGACCTGGCATTCAATAGAGGGGCATATAAGAAACGGAATGGATTCTTCATGTTGTTCACCGTCGTATCGGCGGTGATATTGATTACTGGTCTTACCGTCTATTTGGCTTATCGGATCCACCCGCTTGCAGGCATCCTTTGGGAAGCTGTTGTCATTTCCACTACGATAGCTCAGAAGGGCTTGAAGCAAGCTGGAATGGATGTTTGCAATCCGCTTAATGAACGGGATTTTCCTGAAGCAAGGCTAAAGCTTTCCTATATCGTTGGCCGTGATACTGCTGATCTTGATGAATCCGAAATAGTCAGGGGCACCGTGGAAACCGTAGCGGAAAATACCAGTGATGGGATTACGGCACCGATGTTCTGGGCAGCATTTGGCGGTGCGCCGCTCGCGATGATGTACAGGGCGGTTAATACCTGCGATTCCATGGTAGGGTACAAAAATGATAAATATGGGCAATTCGGCTGGGCTTCAGCCAAGCTCGATGATATCGTCAACTGGATTCCCAGCCGCCTCACCGGATTCCTGATGTTGCTAAGCTCGAAATCTGGCCATCATGGATTCGGTGCCAGATGGAAGATATTATTCAATGACGCAAAAAAACATCCAAGCCCGAATAGCGGGTGGTGTGAAGCAGGTGTTGCTGCCATTTTGGGAATACAGCTTGGAGGCCGGAATATGTACAAAGGAATTGTTTCCGACCGTGCGAGGATGGGAGTTCCGCTTGTTCGATTGGAAGCAAAACATATACCAAAAACGATTGCCATCATGCATCGGTCATCTTTTCTATTTCTGCTGATGCTATGGCTAGGGGGACTTATTCTTGACATTACCTTCTCATGGCTCTAATCCTCATTATCTTTACGAAGCGCTGGAAATCGAGATGCCTGAATCGATTATCGATTTCAGTGCTAATATCAATCCATTGGGTCCGCCTTTATGCATAAAGGAACAGTGGTCTGGGTTTTTTGAAGGAATCCTTCAATACCCAGATCCGCATGCCATTGAACTGACAAAAACAATGGCAAAAAAAGAAGCGCTTCCTGAGCAATCCGTTTTGATGGGGAACGGCGGTGCTGAAATCATCATGTTGGTAGCGAACGGATTAGCCAATAAAAGGGTGCTAATCATTCAGCCGGCATTTGCGGAATATGCTGAAGCTTGTTTGGCAGCAGGATGTAAGGTCGATTTTCACCAGTTGGATGCTCCTGAGTGGCAATTGGACTTGGATCGATTGATTCCCCGATTACCCGGATATGATGCAATTTTCTTATGTACGCCTAATAATCCGACGGGTGTTTCATTTAAGCGGGATGCAGTTAGGGAATTGATCATTGAATGCCAAAAAGCGGACTGCCTGGTAGTCCTGGATGAGGCTTTTTATGATTTTACTGAGGATGCCTTTAGTTATGCTTCTTTAATCAATGTATTTCCACATTTACTCATTCTAAGATCAATGACTAAAATCTTTGCAATTCCGGGTTTGAGACTGGGCTATTTGCTTGCTGCACCTGACATCATAAAACGGGTAAGAAATTATAAACCGCATTGGAGCGTTAACCATGTGGCACTTGAAGTAGGGAAAATCTGTCTTGCAGAAGAGGCTTATATGAGAAAGACAAGAGAATATATTGCATGGCAAAAGCAAAAACTATTCCGGTTTTATGAGGAGCAAGGGTTGAATGTCTCCGATAGCACAGTCAATTTTTATTTGGTGAAAGATGAATCCTTATCCCTTTTCCCCTTTTTGCTGAAAAAAGGAATCGTACCGCGTCATACCTATAATTTTCCCGGTTTGGATGGAAGGTGGCTTCGGTTTGCAGTGAAGAGTGAACATGATAACGAAGCATTGATGGAGGGGGTAAGACAGTGGAGAAAGCAAGGCTCTGTTTTATAACCGGGGGTGTCCGTTCCGGAAAAAGCAGCTTCGCAGAAAGAAAAGCACTGGAGTATGCACTCCAAACGGATGGGAACTTGCATTACCTGGCCTGTGGCCGTATCAGTGATGTGGAGATGGGTGAACGCATCCTTCGGCACCGGAAGGATAGAGAAAGCAGCCCGATTGCTTGGAAAACTTCCGAATACGCAACGGATATTACAAGGATAGGGGAGGACATTGATCAGGATTCCATCATTCTGCTCGATTGTCTGACAACCCTGCTTGATAACGAGCTATTTGGCCCTGGTATTCCGCTTGAAAAAGAATTTTTAGATAGCATTTTTTCAAAAATAATAACCGGAATCAATGAGATAAGAAAACAATCCAGCTGTTTAATAGTCGTTAGCAATGAATTGGTGCAGGAACCGATTTTCCAGGATGACTTCCTTCATATATACGGAAAAACACTGGGCCAGCTTCATCAAGCGATCGTCGGGCAGGCCGATGAAGCCTATCTTGTTGAAGCGGGAATTCCATTGCGGAAGAAAGGGTGCATGCAGGAATGAGCGGAGTGATCGGTTTTTTAATTAACCTGCAGTTCTTTACGGTTTTTCCAATAAAGAAGCAGCTTCCGATGGAGAAGAAATATATTCACCGTGCCATTCAAACCTTTCCATTGGTAGGTCTTTTGCTAGGCTTGATATTGGGCGGTGTTTTGTATGCGCTCGTGGAATGGACCCCATTGTCATCGCTTGCCATTGCCTTTTTCCTTTGGTTTTTGACGATGGCATTGACGGGAGGTTTGCATCTCGATGGCTGGATCGATGCAAGTGATGCTTTTTTTTCCTATCAGGATAAAGGGCGGCGATTGGAAATCATGAAGGATTCCAGGACAGGTGCATTCGGTGTCATCTCCGTCATAGTCCTATTGGCCGCCCGGTTTCTATTTATCTATGAAATTGTCGAAAGGGTTAATGAATGGACATACTTCTTGATCATTGCCCTTCCACTCCTAAGCAAATGCGTGATGGGTTATTTGCTCATCCGGATGCCGCTGGCTAAAAAAGAGGGGCTCGGTGCTTTTTTTCAAAGTGCAGTAAAGAAAAGCAGTTTGCCCATTTATTGGCTGTACCTCCTTGTAAGTCTGGCGGTTGCCTGGATCATCGATTTTAAGCTTGTCACCTTATTTTTCATCATGTGTCTGGCTGCAGTATTTTTCCTGGTTTATATAAAACGTAAAGTCGTCAGTTGGTTCGGTGGGATAACGGGGGATGTACTGGGGGCATCAGTGGAAGGGGTTGAGCTTTGGTTATGGCTGATATTGTGGCTATTACACTACTTCGCCATGGGCTGACGGAAGCAAATGAGCGAAAGGCCTACTTGGGCTGGACCGATTCCCCATTAAGCATCAAAGGAGAAAAGGAAATACTGGAATTAAGAGGCTCTTACCCAAAGTATGAAAAAATTCACAGCAGTGATTTGCCCCGCTGTGTGGAAACTGCACGACTGCTGTTTCCACATGCAGTTCCGGTCAAAGACCCTTTGTTCCGTGAAATGAACTTCGGCAGTTGGGAAGGTCGGACGTATCATGAGTTGAAGACAGATCGAGATTATCTTAATTGGCTGGAACGTCCCATGGAGGCCCTTGTGCCCGGGGGTGAAAGCTATCCGGCATTTTCCGAGCGTGTGAATAATGGCTGGAACCATTTGATTGCCTGTAAGGAGAACCGAATTGCCATAATGACACATGGAGGGGTAATTCGTGATTTACTGGTCCGCCATGCACCGAAGGAAAAGTCCTTTTTTGATTGGGGAATTTCCCATGGCAAGGGTTATGAGCTGATATGGGAAGACCGGGAAAGCTTAAGGAGGGGAGAACGCTGCACTTTGTTACAGGAGGCGCCTATAATGGGAAAACTAAATGGGTAAAGCAATTGTATGGTTTGGAAAATGATGTCCTTTGGCTGTCCGGTTATCGAAAAGAACCGCCTGAATTGATTGGTTTTCAAGGCAAGACTGTTGTATTGCAAGGGTTGGATGCATGGATTCAACAAGATGCAGAAAATATGGATTCAGATTCGATTCGAAAAAGATGGAAGGAAATCATGGCTGATTGGCGAATATGGGAGAAAGAAAAGGATGAACACAATTGCATTGTGATCGGTTCTGATATTTCCAAAGGCATTGTCCCGATCGAAGCAAAAGATCGCAGATGGCGCGATGCCTGCGGATGGGTCTTTCAAGATGTAGCATCCATATCCAGTCGCGTTGATATCATCTGGTATGGAATGAACCAGCAAATAAAGTAGAGGAGGCAATTGGGATGAAAATCTATACACGTACAGGGGATAAGGGACAAACAAGCGTAATCGGAGGTCGACTTGATAAGGATGACATCCGTGTTGAATCTTATGGAACGGTCGATGAAGTGAATAGCTATATCGGTCTTGCGGTGACAGAATTGGATTCAGCGATATTTACGGATGTACTGGCCGATCTAGAGAAAATCCAGCATGAGCTGTTTGACTGCGGCGGTGATTTGGCAACCGTTTCCGAGAAGGCCCCACAAAAGCTGACGGAGGAGGCCATTACCTATTTGGAAGAACGAATAGATGCCTTCATACTTGAAGCGCCAGAATTGGAAAAGTTCATCCTGCCTGGCGGCTCAAAAGCGGCTGCAACCATTCACATCGCCCGTACCGTTACAAGAAGGGCGGAACGATTGGTCGTTTCATTGATCAAGTCTGGTGCGGCCGTTTCACCATTATCACTTCAATATTTAAATCGTTTGTCGGATTATTTCTTTGCCGTTGCACGTGTGATCAACTTCCGTCTTGGTGTGAAAGATGTGGAATATATCCGCAGCGCAAATGTATTCCGTGGAGGGAAAAGAAAGGAAAAAGAGTAAACATGGATGTAAGAAAAATTAGTGCAATTGCTATATTCATTGCCTTATCGGCGGTAGGGGCAATGATTAAAATCCCTTCCCCGATCGGGAGTATCGCTTTGGATAGTTTTCCGGCCCTTTTGGCGGCTGTCATACTTGGCCCGGTATCGGGGGCTATTGTAGCTGGGCTTGGCCATATCATTTCAGCGTTATTCGGCGGAATGCCACTTGGGCCATTCCACTTTTTGATCATGGTCGAAATGGCGGTCCTGACATGGATGTTTAGCATTTTATATATAAACGGAAAAAAAATAGGCGCATTTTTCCTCTTCTTTATCGGTAATGCCTTCGTTTTAGCCCTGCCTTTCGCATTTCTGATCAGCCCTGGTTTTTACACGTTATTGGTTCCGGGATTGACGGCAGCGACGGCGGTAAATGTAGCATTGGCTGGCCTTTTACTGCCACGCTTGGAGCCTGTCTTGAAAAAAATGATTTTTAAAGATGGACTCGCAGAATGAATGATTCATTGATTTTGCCATTTTCCGAATCAGATTCTTTGATTATTTCAAGTGATAATAGCGGCGGAATCGGCCTGAAAGAAAAAGATCTTGTCCATGTCCCTTATGAGGTCGTTGGATATTATTCCTTTCGGGTTGCCGTCATGGAATGTTTGGGCGTTGGCGGGAGTCCAGTATCAGTCGTTCTAAATAATTTTTGCGGCGATCAAGCCTGGGAGGACTTGACCAGGGGTGTCAGGAAGGGGCTGAATGAATTGGGAATGGAGGATCTCCCCATTACAGGCAGCACTGAAAGTAACATGCCGCTTCTTCAATCAGCACTTGGACTTATGGTGATCGGTAAACGAACGAATGAATCCGTTAAAAAGCAGCATCCTAAACGGAAAATAGCTCTGATCGGCAGGCCGCTCGTTGGAGAAGAAGTAATGGAACAGCAAGATTGGGTCGCGCCGTTATCTTTATATAAAAGCCTTTGTGAAATGGAAGGTGTTCAGGCACTTCCAATCGGTTCAAAAGGGATAGCATATGAATGGGGGCATCTGGATCAAAATGGTGAAGGTGTTTCCGTGCATATTAGTAATAAAGTCGATATTGCAAAATCATCAGGTCCATCCACATGCTTCCTCATTGCTTATCCTGAACAACTGGAGGAAGAAATCAAGCACCGATCCGGTCCTCTTTTTATTGGTGAATGATATTTCAAGACTGAATCAGGTATCGAGTTTAGTTCACAATGAACTGGTTCGATGCTTTTTTCTTTGAGAGCCATACCTTTATGCATTCCTTTCCTGATTTAAGTTGTTTAGTTTTCTTGATCATTACCATGGCCAAAGTAAAATGGCACCCATGTAGTGCGTTACTTCTCGCCTCCGTCGTTTTAGGGATTATCGCACGTATGGATATTCCGGATGTTGCAGATGCTGTTCAGACAGGGGCAGGTAATAATTTTGGTTAGATAGCACTCTTTGTCGGTTTAGGTGCCATGCATGGAAAGGCGATGGCCGAGTGTGTAAATAGGAATTCCCATGTTAACTGGACCTGTTTTTGGTTCCTGCATATCTAAAAGAATGGATGGACAAGCACGCGAGGGGTTAGCGGATCAATTCTCCAATATACATAACCGTGAGCACCCAGGTTTCGGCATTTCCTTGATCATGATTTTAATGCCGTTCTTACTAATGTTGATCGGAGCTTTCGGTGCTGTGTTTGGTGAAGATTCAATATTGGATGATGGGATTGCCTTCATTGGAAAACCGATCATCCCCTTATGTTTCTGTGGTTGTTTCATTCTTTACATTAGGTTGAGCTAAAGGTTTTAATAAAGAAGAACTAAGCCAATTCATGGCACCCTGCCTCGCCCCACTGGATCCATCATCTTGATTATTGGAGCCGGCGGTGCATTTAAAAATGCATGGGGGTGAAGCCGGATTTTGGATGATCAAAAAGCTTTTTTTAACAGGCACGCAAACGTTAAAGTCTTGGTCGGTTATGGAAACGATTATATCAGTCGTTTCACTTATCCTAATCTTACTATTGAATTCAATTGTTTAAGAGAAAGGAGCATGATGTAAATATGGGACATTCAGGTTATATGATGGGAATCGATATTGGTACGACGAGTACGAAGGTCGTTCTTTTTTCTAAAGGGGGGGAGGTTGTCCAATCTTGTTCGAGGGGATATCCTCTTCACAGTCCAACTCCTTCCGTTGCGGAACAAGATCCCGAGGAAATTTATAAAGCGGTCATCATTGCAATAGGCGAGGTTATGATTGCAAGCGGAATAGAAAAGCAAGAACTGGGCTTCATATCGTTCAGTTCGGCGATGCATAGCTTGATCGCAATTGGTAAAGACGGCAACCCGCTGACGAATAGCATTACATGGGCAGATAATCGAAGTGTTGCCTATGCGGGGAAATTGAAGGCTTCGGAACAGGGGATGCAATTGTATCACAGAACGGGAACACCCATTCATCCAATGTCGCCAATCACGAAAGTAATGTGGTTAAGAAATGAGCATCCCGGGATTTTTAACGAAACGGAAAAATTTATAGGAATAAAAGAATACATCATCTATAAATTTTTCAATGAGTATGTGATGGATTATTCGCTCGCTTCTGCAACGGGCATGTTCAACTTGAATGACCTGAAGTGGGATGAAGAGGCACTCACCATCGCTGGAATCGGGGCTGACAAGCTGCCGGCGCTTGTCCCTACGACCCATATCCTCTCAGGCTTAAGTGAGGAATTAGCTGCAAAAATGAACATTCATGCTAGTACCCCGTTTGTGATTGGCGCGAGTGATGGCGTGCTTGCCAACTTAGGGCAAAACGCAATCAAGCCAGGAGTTCTGGCAGTGACAATCGGAACGAGCGGTGCGGTAAGGACCGTCAGTGACCGGCCGCTTACCGATCCCAAAGGCAGGACATTCTGCTATTCCCTTACTGAGAATCATTGGGTAATCGGCGGACCGGTCAACAATGGGGGAATCACCTTCCGATGGGCTCGCGATCAATTGGGCCGTATGGAAATCGAAAAAGCGAAGGCTTCGGGACAGGACTCCTATGAGATTCTGACGGATATGGCTTCTAATATTGCACCTGGTTCAGATGGGTTGATATTCCACCCGTATATGGCAGGGGAACGGGCACCATTATGGAGTGCCGATGCAAGGGGCTCCTTCTTTGGGTTGGCGCTACATCACACTCGTGACCATATGGTCCGGGCAGTGCTGGAGGGTGTGATGTATAATTTGTACAGCGTCCTTATTGCTGTAAAGGAGCTGACTGGTGCTCCCGAGAAGATTCATGCAAGCGGCGGATTTGTCCGCTCGAAGCTCTGGCGCCAAATCATGGCTGACATATTCAATCAAAACGTGACAATTCCTGAAAGCTTTGAGAGTTCGAGCTTAGGTGCCGCCGTTATTGGATTATACGCTTTAGGCGAAATCGAAAGCCTTGATGAGGTTGAGGGTATGGTTGGTGAAACGAATGAACTTGTCCCAATCGAAGAGAACGTTAAAGTGTATGAAGAGTTAATGTCGATTTATTTATCCGTGAGCAGGCAATTGGAAGGCGACTACAAGAGGATCGCTGATTTCCAAAGACGCCACTTAGAATAAATTTTAGGGAAAGCACAGATGAATAAGCACTGTGCTTTTCTTTTTGCCCGGTCTTTAAAATGGTAAGATGGAAGAAAACGATAAGGGGAATTTTCTTATGGGAGCCAGTAAAACGAATGCAATGCGAATTCTTGATAACAAACGTATAGAGTATGGCATGATGAGTTATGATGCCCGCGATGGAAAAATCGACGGGATCACTGTTGCGGACAAGATTGGAAAAGCGCCGGAAACCGTTTTTAAAACGCTTGTTACCCATAACGGACCGCAGCAGCTATACGTATTTGTCATCCCTGTAGCAACCGAACTGGACTTGAAAAAGGCAGCGAAGGCCGCAGGTGCAAAAAAAATTGAAATGCTTGCGGTTAAAGATCTGCAAAAATACACAGGGTACATTCGGGGAGGCTGTTCCCCGATCGGAATGAAAAGGCAATACCCGACCTTTATCGATGAAAGTGCAACAAACCTGCCTGAAATCATCGTAAGTGGAGGGAAAATCGGTACACAGATCGTATTAAAACCGTCGGAATTCCTGGAAGTCACCCAAGCGGAATCTGTAGCCCTCATAAAATAAACTGTTTGCCTTTAGGTATTCACCTATTGGGTCTTTTCATCATACGCTGTCTTGAAGTCATATCTGTATTGTGAGGGAGAGTGTGATAGTGACAGGAAAAGTGATGAATTATTTTGCTGGGGGCAATACGGCTAAAGGTTTTTATAGTTTATATGATTCCAATTTAAAAGGTCTAGAAAGATTATTCATATTAAAAGGCGGACCTGGTTCCGGTAAATCGACCATTATGAAAAAAATCGGCCAAGAATGGCTGGATAAAGGCTTTGACATCGAGTATTTACATTGTTCATCCGATAATGATTCCATTGATGGAATCATCATACCGGCTTTGAAAATCGGGATCGTGGATGGGACCGCCCCGCATGTGATTGAACCGAAGGCACCAGGGGCCATTGAGGAATATGTCAATCTAGGAGCAGCCTGGGATTCCCAGCAGTTGGCTTCTGAAAGAGCGGCCATCATAAAGTTGACGAATGCGAGAAGCAAGAGTTTCGATAAGGCATATGCCTTGTTCGCTGAAGCATTGAAAATACATGATGAATGGGAAGACATTTATAAGGCAAATATTGATTTCGCAAAATTGAATGGGTTGACCAATAAATTGATAGAAAGCTTTTATAGAGATATCGTCCTTAATAAAAAGTCGGATGTTCGTCACCGATTCTTAGGTGCAGCTACACCAAAGGGTGCAGTTGATTTCATCCCCAATATTACTGAGGGAATACAAAAACGGTACTTTTTAAAGGGCCGTCCAGGTTCCGGTAAATCAACGATGCTGAAGAAGATAGCAAAAGCTGCGGAGCAAAGAGGCTTTGATGTGGAAATATATCATTGTGGTTTCGATCCGCATAGCTTGGACATGGTAATCGTCCGGGAGGTTGGAATCGCCATATTTGACAGCACATCGCCGCATGAATATTTCCCGAGTTGTGGAGGGGATGAAATCATTGATATATATAAGACGGCCATCCTGCCGGGAACAGATGAAATATATGCCGAACAGTTAAAGGATGTTTCCACTAGGTACCGGACGAAAATGAATGAAGCGACAGCAAATCTGGCTAAGGCAAAAGAGCTGCATGACGAACTCGAAAGGATTTATGTAAAAGCAATGGATTTTACAGCAATCGATGACATTCAAAAAGACATCCACGAACAGATTATTGAACGTGCCCAAGATGTGGATAGAAAAACGATTCTACATTAAGAAAACAAACTGCACCTATCTTAGTTAGGTGCAGTTTATTTATTTACATAATCGAATTTTCTAATGACTGAAGTCACACCAAGAATATATACGGGTTTGTTAAACGTGTTTATCCACGATCTTTCGGTTAAAATAGGGATTATATTGAAAAAAGGGGCCGATTGAATTGATTAAGACGATTGCGATTGATATGGACGGAACATTGCTAAACAAAATGCAAAAAGTCAGTGAGGAAAATAAACATGCCATCCAGAAGGCGCAAAGCGAGGGTGTGGAAGTGATCATTGCTACTGGAAGATCTTATGTGGAAGCTAGGTTCGCCTTGGATGAAGCTGGCATCGTTTGCCCTGTCATCTGTGTAAATGGTGCGGCCATCTTCACGGAGGACGGAAAAATTGCCGCTTCCAATCCAATGTCAGCTGCCACTGCCAAAATGGTCGCTGAATTCCTCGAAGAACAAGGGATTTATTTCGAAATATATACGAGCCAAGGGATTTATTCTAAAGACTATGAAAATGCAATATCTGTTTTGGTTGATGTATTCGTTACAGCGAACCCTGACATTGACCCTGAGAACATGCGGAAATATGCGGAGCAGCGTTTACAGCTTGGACAGGTAACTTCCATTTCCGATTATTCCGAGTTATTCAGCCGTTCGAATGAGGAATATTATAAAATTCTTAGCTTCTCAAAGGATTTAACTTTATTAAATCAAATTGCTTCGAAATTGAAAGGACAGGGAGTTACAGTCACTTCATCGGGACGCGAAAATGTGGAAATCATGAGTGAAACAGCTCAAAAAGGTACGGCACTTGAAACATACGTGAATGGAAAATCCGGCTCAATGCAAGAAACGATGGCTATCGGGGATAATTATAATGATATATCCATGTTTGAACGGGCAGGTTTGTCTGTCGCAATGGGAAATGCCCCGCTCGAAATTAAAAAACTGTGTGATGAAATAACAGGAAGGAATGATGAAGCCGGTGTCGCGGAGGCCATTTTAAAGGTGCTTAAACAGTCAGCCTATTAAACTCATGAATCGAAGGAGGAAAGATTTTGAAAAAATCGCTCTTTTTTTTCCTTATGGCTTTGATTTTAACTGGTTGTAACATGAAAGATGGCGACAGCAAACCTCAGCCGAATCCTGTCAAAGAAGAGACGGGCACTATAGGGGGAGACCCGGATGTGCTTGTAACGAACCTGCAGGCCTCATGGTCGATCCAGAAGAATGGCGACACAATGTATGTGTCAGAGCGGGCAGGAACAATCGTTGAATTGGACAAGGATAAGATGACACGGCAAAAGGTCAACCTTAAAAGGACATTGTCAGCTAAAGCGGAAGCCGGGTTGCTTGGGTTTTTGCTAGCTCCCGATTTCTCTAAGAGCGGGCAAGCTTTCGCCTATTATACCTATGAAGAAGGCGGGGATTCCATCAATCGAATCGTCGTTTTAGAAAAAAATGATGATAAATGGCAGGAGATGGAGACCTTAATCGACGGAATACCAAGCGGGGACTACCACCATGGCGGCAGGATCAAGATTGGACCGGATGATAAGCTATACGCAACAACAGGCGATGCAAGAAAGGCTGAAATCGCACAGGACCTGGATTCTTTAGGCGGGAAAATTCTGCGCATGAACCTGGATGGCACCATTCCGAAAGATAATCCTTTCGGGAATTCATACGTCTATTCATACGGTCACCGCAATCCACAAGGTCTGGCCTGGGATGGAGCAGGACAGTTATATGAAAGTGAACACGGAGATTCTGCACACGATGAATTAAATAAAATTGATCCAGGTAAGAACTATGGCTGGCCAGATATAGAGGGCGATGAGCAAAAACCTGATATGGTAACACCATTGATTCATTCCGGTGAGAATACGTGGGCTCCATCTGGCATGGCCTATTTTGACGGAAAGCTCTATTTTGCAGCCTTAAGGGGCGAAGCGCTTAAGAGTTATGATGTAAAAAGCGGAAAACTGACTAATATCATTACAGGCTCAGGAAGGATACGTGATGTATTCGTTGATGAAGAATTCCTTTATTTCATAAGCAATAATACGGACGGCCGAGGAAATCCTGATGAAAAGGATGATAAACTTTTTCGTTTGCCACTATCTAGCTTAAAAGGAAATATGCCCTGAAGTTATCATGAGAAGCTCGGAGATGTGGATTTGTTCGAATGAAATCCTTCTGCATCGCAAGGATCGAATATCGGACGCCCCGCTTTTTAATAGCGGGGTTTCCTTTTTGTTTATGGCCTCGAAGCATCGACCACGAAGAGCATGACATGGCCCCGATTTGCCCCATACGATTTCGCCAAATTCACGAGTATTTGCTCCAAACTAACGAGTAAAAGCGTGAAACTCACGAGTATTTGCTCCAAACTCACGAGTAAAAGCGCGAAACTTACGAGTATTCGCTCCAAATTCACGAGTAACGTCCAAACCCACGGGTATTTACTCCAAATACACAGTGTTTCTCACCAAACTTCCAATTAAAAGCATGAACCTCCTGAATTTTGTCCTGAAGCAATGGAGAAGCTGAGGAAACAGTGTTCATACGATTATTTTCGTTCAGCTGAAAGCTAGACATTTCTAATGAATGGGTGTATAGTTACCTAGGTAACTAATTTACAGGAGGAATACCTTTGTCCTTTAATAATGGTTTTTTTCATCATAACTTACAATTTTCGAGGTCATTTACCAAAAAGTTAAATGAACAATTGGCCAAGGTTGATCTTTTTCATTCCCAATGGTCGATTGTATATTATCTGAGTCAGTTTGGCTGTTCTACACTTGTTGAAATAAGCACATATCTAGATGTGGAGAAACCGACGGTAACCAGGACGGTAAACCGGTTGGAAGAACTTGATTTGATTGAACAAGTCCCAGGGAAAGATAAGCGGGAACGGAGAATACAGTTAACGGAGTCGGGTTTAAGGACTTATCACGAGGCCAAAAAGGTAGTTGAAGAATTTGAACTTCAATTAATGAGCGGTTTGGCTGAAGAGGATCGAGAGGCAACGTTACGAACGCTGATTTTCCTGAAGGAAAAATTAAAACAATAGTAAGGAAGAAGGATTGAAATGAATCACAAACCGAAACTGTGGACGAAAGACTTCCTGATTGTCTCGTCTGCGAACTTTTTTTTATTTTTAACTTTTTATGTCTTGATGGTGACATTGACCATTTACACGATGGATAACTTTCATGCGTCGCAAGCACAAGCAGGACTTGCTTCAAGTATTTTTGTTCTCGGGGCTGTGCTTGTCAGACCGATTGCAGGGAAAAAAATTGACAAGATTGGCCGCAGAAAGATGTTGCTTGGATCATTGGTTCTATTCCTGATCGCATCCATTGGCTATTTCCTGGTGAATGGTTTATCCCTCTTATTGATTGACCGGCTTATTCACGGTTTTGCTTTTGGCCTGGCCACAACGGCGACTGGAACGATTGCTGCAGATATCATTCCGAATGAAAGACGCGGGGAAGGTACAGGTTACTTTGCCATGAGTACAAACTTGGCAATGGCATTCGGTCCGTTTATTGGATTGCTGATAACACAGCATTTCAGTTATTCCATCATTTTCTATGCAGCCTCCTTATTTGCCGCATTTTCTTTAGTTGCATCATTATTCATGAATGTGCCTGAAGGGGAAAAGGGTGGAGCTTCAACACAAAAAGGGTTTAAAATCAGTGATTACTTTGAGAAAAGGGCACTGCCCATTTCCATTTTTATCGGATTTGCCGGATTTACCTATTCGAGCATTTTGTCCTATTTAACGTCTTTTGCAAAGGAAATGGATTTAATGGATGCGGCAAGCTTTTTCTTCGTCGTATTTGCTGTATTCCTTTTGGCGTCCCGTCCGTTTACAGGACGTATGTTTGATGTGAAGGGGGAAAATGCAGTCATTTACCCATCGCTACTACTATTTGCCGTCGGTATGGTCATCCTCAGCCAATCCCATCACGGTATTACGCTTCTGATTGCCGGCGCCTTTATCGGAGTCGGGTATGGTACGTTCCAATCAAGCTGTCAAGCGATTTCGATTAAGGAAGCTCCATCAAATCGGATGGGATTAGCCACATCCACGTTTTTTACAATGTATGACTTCGGTATTGGTGTCGGCCCGTTCCTATTGGGATTCCTTATTCCATTTACAGGGTTCAAAGGGTTATTCATGGGAATGTCGATCTTTGCATTCATACTTATTGGCATTTATTTCTTGGCGCATGGAAAAAAGGCCTCGGCAAGAACGAAAATGCAGCATGAAAAACGCTTGTCCGCCTAATTTTTTTGATTAGGTTTGTATAAAACGAAGAATTTTGGGGATGCTTATATTATGATTGATTTTCCAAAGTATCCCCCTTTTCTCCGCCTGTAATCGACAGGCGTTTTTTTTATGCCATAAACAAAAAAACCGCCTATTGGCGGTTTCCTTAAAATTTATAGGTCCATAATCGTTCTTTGCGGATCCAGTCCAGAAAATCTGCATCCTGATTTTCGAATTTCTCTTTCCAATCGATCACCATTGCCTGCGTTTGCGAACGGTGGGCAGTGAATGCAGCTACCTTTTTTTCTTCGACGGCAGAGATATCCTGGATGATGTCAGGCTGTCCCAATTCGTCAATGCAGTTATTCGAGAAGGCGACACAATGAAGTTTAGGTCTCTCTTTCTCTTCCATCCTTTCCACTGCCCGAACCACAGCACGTGCTGTCGCTTCATGGTCTGGATGGACACTGTATCCTGGGTAAAACGTAATGATCAATGAAGGGTTCAATTCATTGATGGCATCGGTAAATAATGAAGTCAGCTTTTCATCATCTTCGAATTCAATTGTCTTATCACGCAATCCAAGCATGCGTAAATCTTGGATGCCAATCGCATTTGCTGCATCGATCAATTCCTTTTTACGAATTTTAGGTAGCGATTCCCTTGTTGCAAATGGAGGGTTTCCTAAATTACGTCCCATTTCTCCTAAAGTTAAGCATAAATAGGTGACAGGAGTGCCCGCTTCTCTATGAAGGGCAAGCGTTCCGGAGACCGAGAATGCTTCATCATCGGGATGTGGGAATATAACTAATACATGGCGTTCTTTTTCCAAGGTATATTTCTCCTTCCGTTCTACTTACAGTGAGTATGGTTATTGGTGAATGGGAGTTTTCATCGGAATCATATGATATATATCAAGCAAGTTGTCATCATTCAAAGGGAGTGGGACTGAGCTGCATGGAGACAGCGAGCTTTCCGGAAAAATCAAGGCCTGCCAATAGCAATCTCCCCTGTTCATCCAATTCGAAGTGGTTAACGCCTTCTGCATATACCCAGCCAATATTGAGCTTCAAGCCGATGCGGTAGGGTCCATCCCCAACTATCTTCCCATGTTCATACTGTATAAAAGCATTACGAATATAGGCACCTGCCGAAAAGAAAGCTTCATCTACATGAGTGGCATAGGCGCCATTTGTCGTTTCAAGGTGAAGATATACATCTTGTCCTGCGAAAGAATCAATGGCATTTTGCACCTCTGTACGGTCTATAGGTTTCATTCTATAATTTCCTCCTTAACTGGGCGGCTAGATAAGCTTTTCCTTCTTTCCATTTTACTAAATAAAAGCAAAAAAAGCGAAAAAGGCCGCTCGATGAATTTGAGCAGCCATTAAACTTGATGTTTTATTTTTGTGTTTTTTCCGCAATTCCATATTTATGGTATGCACCATGATTGACAGGCCCAACATAGTCATTCATCTTCCAAGAATGGCGAACCGCCTCGGTAATGAAGTCTTTAGCAATGAGGATAGCCTCACGCGGGCTTTTCCCTTCGGCCAATTGGGCTGCAATAGCTGCAGAAGAAGAACAGCCGGCACCATGTGTATTGGTCGTTTCGATTTTTTCTGATTCTAGGATTTCGAATTCTTTTCCATCATATAAAAGGTCGATGGCTTTATCAAGATCCAGCTTA
This sequence comes from Peribacillus sp. NPDC056705, assembly GCF_043656335.1. Taxonomy (NCBI): domain Bacteria; kingdom Bacillati; phylum Bacillota; class Bacilli; order Caryophanales; family Bacillaceae; genus Peribacillus; species Peribacillus sp. NPDC056705. The sequence continues at coordinate 101,221 of NZ_JBHTYI010000001.1, forward strand.
TTACCGCCTTTGATCAAGACATATTTTGCACCAAGTGCATGAATCTTCTCAGCTGCAGCCCTCATGTCATCAATCGTCTTGATAGGCGCAGTTCCCGCTAACTGAGCGGCCTCGAACAGGTTTGGCGTGACTACAGTTGCACGTGGAACAAGCAGTTCCCGCAGAGCTACGGCCGTTTCAGGGTGCAATACTTCATCTTCACCTTTACATACCATAACTGGATCGATTACGACTTTGTCCAGCTTCAGCTCGTCTATTTTACGGGCAACAAGTTCAATGATTTCCACTGATCCAAGCATTCCCGTTTTCATTGCGTCAATGCCGATTGATAAAATCGTTTCGATTTGGGCTTCCAAAACTTCGACCGGCGTAGGGAATACATTATGCGACCAGCCATTCTTCGGATCCATCGTCACGATTGTCGTTAAAGCGGACATACCGTAAACACCGAATTCTTGGAATGTCTTTAAATCTGCTTGAAGACCAGCACCGCCGCTCGAGTCCGATCCGGCAACTGTCATAGCTCTTTTCATAGTCATTATGTGACCTCCTCAGGAGAATTAGTTTTCGATATTATCAGCATACCAGTTAATATCCTATTTTTAGAATATACCAAAATTTCTTTTATGTAAAACTTAGTTTTCACCCTATTATGAGTGTCTTAGAGAAAGAATTGCAATGGTTACGCATAAGTCATTTTTTCGGACCTGGAATTCTGGAAATCGGATGGACGGGTTGCCTGCTTTTTTAGCTTTGGACCCCACTTTCCATCCTTTGATATACAAAGTAAAGTTTGAGAAGGTGTCATTATTTTCAAAGTTGATTTAAAATATTTAAATATAGCGGACACATTTAGTATAGCTTTACCGTTCTATGCCGGATTAAACCCAAAAAGGGAGGGAGATTCTTGTGGAATGGACAATGTTGCTTTTAGCTGGTGGGAAATCAAGTCGTATGGGAGTGAATAAGGCCCTGTTGACCATAGGTGGCGTTGTGAACATTTCAAGAGTGGCATCCGAATTGAAAAAGGTATCAGAAAACATCATGGTCATTACGAATACTTTTGAAGAATATCATTTTCTGCAACTTCCGCTCATTCCGGATTTACATAAAGATCAAGGCCCGCTTGGCGGATTGCATGCAGGGTTGACCACATCGAAAACGGAGCTTCAGTTTCTTGCAGCCTGTGATATGCCGTTTGTGAGTGCAGAAGCCATAAAGGATATCATCTCCCATCATGAACCTGAATTCGATGCTGTCGTTCCAGAAATAAATGGCAGGCTCCAGCCGCTTTTTGCTGTTTACCATAAAAGGTGCCTTCCTGCATTGACGGAGTGTTTATTAAAACACGAATTAAAAATGAGTCTATTTTTAGAAAAGATTTCGGTGAAAGTCATGAAAGAAACCGACTTTAAGTTATATCGCGAGAATCCTGAACATTTTCAATACCTTTTTTTCAATATGAATACAATGGAAGATTATCAAGAGGCAGGTTATATTGATCAAACTGAATTATATATAAAGGATGGTAGACATGAATAATAATATTTCAAAAGAGCCGATTGTCATCCAGGAAGTGATTGATAAAGTAGTCAAGCGAAATGCAGGTGCCGTAACGACCTTTATTGGTACAGTGAGGGAAATGACGAAAGGAAAAAAGACTCTCTTCTTAATTTACGAAGCGTATGAGCCGATGGCCATCAAGAAATTGGAGCAAATCGGATCTGAGATCAAGGAACGTTGGCCTGATGCAGAAACGGCGATCACCCATCGTGTAGGTAAACTTGAAATCACGGATATCGCAGTGGTTATTGCCGTTAGTACGCCACATCGAAATGATGCATACGAGGCGAACAGGTATGCGATTGAAAGAATTAAAGAAATCGTCCCGATCTGGAAAAAAGAACACTGGGAAGATGGGGAGACATGGGTAGGAAACCAGTTGGAAACCGTTCCATATCCATCGGGGAAACCGGAAAAGGGGGATATTGATGATTAATGTACTTTTATTTGCCCAATTGAAAGATGAGCTAGGCAAAGAGACTCTTTCTATAGAGGGAAGTGGAATGAGTGTGGCGGAGCTAAAAGGAAAAATGAAGGTGGATTTTCAATTGGAAGGTCTAGAAACCGTGATGACGGCGGTCAATGAAGAATTTGCCGATGATGACACGCTTCTATCTGATGGAGATACAGTTGCTTTCATTCCACCAGTAAGTGGGGGCTAAAGCGTTCGGAAGGGAGGGTTCAAGGTGAAAGAGCGATATTCAAGGCAGACTTTATTCGGCCCCATTGGTGAAGAGGGCCAATTGAAAATTATGAAGAAGCATGTCTTGCTTCTTGGTGCAGGGGCTTTGGGATCTGCTAATGCCGAGGCCCTCACTCGGGCAGGAGTAGGAAAGCTTACCATTGTCGACAGGGATTATGTAGAGATCAGTAATTTACAGCGGCAACAAATGTATACGGAACGGGATGTCGAGGAGAAACTGCCAAAAGCAGAAGCGGCAAAGCGTCATTTGTTTGATATCAATCATGAAGTTGAAGTGAATGCCATCATCATGGACGCAACTGCCCAGAACCTCGAACAGTTGCTTGGTGATGTTGATTTGATATTGGATGCAACCGATAACTTTGAGACACGGATGATTATTAATGATTTATCACAAAAGCTTCATATACCGTGGATTTATGGGGCATGTGTGGGGAGTGTTGGCATGACTTTGACGATCCTTCCCGGACAGACTCCATGTTTGCACTGTTTGCTGAAAGCAATCCCCATTCAAGGAATGACCTGTGACACAGGAGGAATCATATCACCAGCTGTAACGATGGTAGTGGCACACCAAACTGCCGAAGCTTTGAAAATCCTTGTTGAAGATTGGAAATCGGTACGGCCTGCACTTGTTTCTTTTGATCTGTGGAGAAATCAATACCAAACCGTTAAATTGACAAAAGCAAAAAAGAAGGATTGTCTCTCATGCGGGGAGAAGAGGACCTACCCCTTTTTAACACTGGAAAATGCAACGAAAACGGCTGTTCTTTGCGGGAGGGATACTGTACAGGTAAGACCGCCAAAACCTTTGGAACTTCAACTCGAGAAACTGGCCAAAGATCTGGACGGCAGCGGCTATTTGGTGAAATTCAATCCATTTCTTCTCTCTTGTGAAAAAGCTGGGGAGCGTATCGTCATTTTCAAGGATGGCCGGGCGTTGATTCACGGTACGAAGGACATGGTCCATGCAAAGGCCACGTACCAAAGCATCCTGGGATAATGAGTATAAAAAACGAGGCTGCCGGTTAAGGAGCCTCGTTTTTTTATGAATCCATATAGGGTAATGGTTAGCGGGTATTAGTGTGTAACCCCGTCTTTATTATCTTGTTTGGAAGCAACGATGACTACTTTTCCTTCGTCAAGCACTTCCTCGTAACGTTCTGCCTCCATATCACTAAGGCCAAGGTTGCTCATTCGGTTACGAAGTTCATCTCCGCGTGATTTAAAGAGATTTCCGACGGTATCAAGGAAACCTTGTTCCTTCATGCCTACATCTTCTGTATTTGTATTCTCGGTAAGGTGTTTTGAACGGGTTTTATCATGGGCAAACAAATATACATCGTCTTTCGTATAACCTGATGTAACTAATTCATCGATTTTTTCCTTTGCTTGTAAACCGTTTTCTACTACATGTACTTGATACATATAAACTCCTCCTTGAATTTAGTGAGATTCTCTTGAATATAGGTAAATGGAATCTTGCTTATTACAGTTGCTGTGCGGCTATAGTAATATATAACCTCATTTGGGCACTGATAAACATTTATATAAAAGAAAATTTTAGTAAGTGGTGAAGCGGAACACCTTCTGAATGCGGTAGGTCAAGTATTTAAAGACAGGCAGTTTCTTCTGGTATGCACTGTAATCCACCGTGTATGTTCCATTTTGATTTGTCCAGAGTCTTTGAAAATAGCTATCGACGTCCTTGGAGACATCCGCATCATTTGGAGCATGGATTTCAACATTCGCTTCAAGATTATAGTCATCTAGATTGCGTGACGTATAATTAGCGGATCCTCCAAGGATAACCGTTTCATCAGCTCTTTGGATCATCATCAACTTTGTATGGAACTGTTCTTTATCTGTTTTGTACCAGCGGATCGAGATGTTTTCATCCCCCAGTTTTTCGAATTCGGCGGCAACCGGAAGATTGGGAAGCCCGATTTTTTCACTTCCGAAAGCGTTTTGGTTCGGATCCAGTATCATTTGAATCTTCACACCCCGTTTAGCTGCATCCGTTAATGCCTCAACAACTCCGCGATCGGCAATGTAGAACATGGCAAGGTGGATGTTGTCCCCCTTTTTTGCATCCTTAATAGCCTTAAGGACATGTTTATTAATTTTTCCTTCCGTTAGCAGTTGTACTGATATCGGTCCTTTATCTGCTGATGTCCCTTTAAATTCAGGAAATGACTTCGGCCCTCCCGAGAATTTCGAAGCGGCTTCTTCGGATTTGACAAAATCTCCGATGATATTCCCATCCATCTGGAATGCAATATTGGAATGGAATCCACTTGCGTCATGAGGATTGGCAGATGAGATGATGGCCGTTTTTTCAGTAGCGACCACTTTTCGGTGATTGGCTTTGATATTCATCAGTCTAAGATAAGAACGCAAGGTGACCTTTGGTGCGCTTTTAGCCATTGGATTCACAACCCAGCCTTTCCCGCTTTCACCGAACCATTGGAAAAAGGTCCGATATACACCTGAATAGAGAGGATTCGGATCCCGGAGGCGGTCTAAGTTGGTAACAATGACATCAATGCCATTTTTCTTCATCGTTTCCAAGGCCTCTAGCTGGTAGGAATTATAGGAAGTATTCACTTCGTCCGTAATGAAAATGACCTGGAGGCCAGGTTTCTTTTTCTTCTGTTCAACGAGATTATCCTTCAGAGTCTCGGTTAGCTTCGGGAAGTTTATCTTTTCATCATAAAAAGCATTAAACAAAAACATGTCGATTACGATATAAGAATCAGCCTCTTCTATGGCTTGATTTATGGTTTTGAAAATTCGCTGCTCATGTTGTATTTCCCCTTGTTCATCGTGATAGGAAAGGTCATAGATGAAATCGATATCCTCGACATGGTGAACCTTTCCTTCATAGGAAATGCCATCGGGGAGAGGTTTGTAGCTGTTATAGGCGATTACGAGTGCAAGGACGATCAAAATGCTGACAAGCAGATAAAATCGTTTTCTTTTGTACCATTTTTTCATAGGGAATCCTCCAACATGGTTAAATTGCTTGCTGACTTTCTATGTTCCCACTTTTGGGGTATATAGAAACATAAATCGTAATCTATGGAAAAAGGCAAGGCGATGAAGTTTGATATAATATAGTTTCAAAAAGTGGAGAGGGGCTGTGGCAGATGGCAAAGCAGTTATTAACAAATGATTGGTGGCCTCTATTGGAAGAGGAATTCAAAAAAGAATATTACCAGGAGCTAAGAGGATTCATAAAGCAAGAGTACAGTCAGCAGGTCGTTCATCCCGATCAGGACGATATTTTCAATGCACTTCACTATACTCCTTATGAAGACGTAAAGGTTGTCATCCTTGGTCAGGACCCATACCATGGCCCTGGACAAGCACATGGCCTTAGTTTTTCAGTTAAGCCGGGGGTTCGCATCCCGCCTTCTTTAAGAAATATTTTTAAAGAGTTACACACAGATCTAGGCTATGAGGTTCCGAATAATGGTTACCTAGTCGAATGGGCAAAACAGGGAGTGCTTCTATTGAATACCGTCTTGACTGTCCGTGAGGGAGAGGCTCACTCACACCGCGGAAGAGGATGGGAAATCTTTACGAATCAAGTTATTCACCTATTGAATGACCGTCCGAAACCTGTTGTATTCATCCTGTGGGGGAAACCTGCACAAACCAAAATCCCATTAATTGATGAGACCCGTCATAAAATCATTAAGTCTGTACATCCGAGTCCGCTGTCGGCATCCCGTGGTTTCTTTGGCACCAAACCTTTTTCCACAACAAATCAATTGCTGGTGGAAATGGGGGAATCCCCAATTGATTGGAAAATCTCGAACCGATGATATGGGCAAGAAATCGAAACGGGTGAATTGTATGGCGTGCGGCCATTTCTATATAACTTGGGATCCCAGTTTTCCAAAGGGCTGCCGTGCTTTTCAATTTAAAACATCAAACCAGCCTTCTCTTGATGTCTTTCATTCTTCAGGACAGCCATGCTTGAAATTTCAAGCCAAGCCAATTAAGAGGTAGGAAATATGCAAGGTGTTTTCTTCTCTGATTTTTGCTATGCTAGTTATGATAGTTTTGACCTGTATATAGACGAGGTGGTAAAGTTGGATATTTCATCAAGACAAATGTTGGATAAAATCGAAGAGCTTGTTTTAAAAGCGAAACAGGCAAATTCAGAGGATAAGGTGCAGGGGTATGTAATCGCCATTAAGTCCCTTTGTGAAGTAATGGTGGATGAAAAAGCTGCGAACATCAGCATGCCGAAGCCAATCACATTGACCCAGCCCGTTATGCCGGCTACACCGAATGTAGAACCGGTTAAAATGGATGAAGCCAATGGGGAGTCCTTGTTCGATTTTTAAATGAGGGAAGGGGAGCGAAATAATTGAAATTGTTCATCATTTTAGGTGCATTGAATGGGTTTATTGCTGTGGCACTAGGTGCATTCGGCGCACATGGACTGGAAGGGAAAATTCCTGATAAATATTTAGAAACCTGGCAAACCGCTGTTCAATATCAAATGTTCCATGCAGTGGGTTTATTGGTAATCGGTTTATTGGCTGGGAAAATCTCAAGTCCGCTGATCAACTGGTCCGGCTGGCTTATGCTAATAGGAATTATCCTGTTTTCCGGAAGCCTATTCGTTCTAAGCGTTACGCAAATCAAAGTCCTTGGGGCCATCACACCGCTTGGCGGGGTTTCATTCTTGGTTGCTTGGGTTTTGATGATCATTGCTGCATATAAATACTTGTAATGAAAAAATTCATTCCAATAATAAGAAGAGCCTCAAAATCAAATGGATTCTGAGGCTCTTCTTTTTTTGATTTTCTTCACCTTGGGGAGTAGGTGGCAAGCCCAGCGCCTCCAAATGGATATTCATATTCGATTTCTTCATCAAACGTTATATAATCTAAGTATACCATCGGGATTAAGTATCGTTTTCCCGTTTGAGGGTCGCTTATGATCAAGTGATCGCGACCTGCAGCCTCGATGATTCCTTTGAAGATCTTAGCATTCCATTCCTTGTTGTTTTCAAACGTTGTATAAACAGTGGCTAATTTCCCTTTATTCAATCGCAAGATGTTCTCGATGTATGACGCTTCGATCGGGAGCATGCCAGGTATCTGTGGCCCGGAAGTGGCTGGACTCACCTGCATCGGCATTTGTTGTGGCGTGCCTGCCATAGTGGGCTGTTGTGGCTGGAATCCTTGCTGTTGGAATCCTTGCTGCGGGTAACCTTGTTGCGGGCTAGGATTCTGCTGCCTTAGTTCAGGCTCATTATTCTCATAGGGATAATAGGGGCTTCCCCCGTACGGGTAGTTACCATAAGGATTATTTTGTGACATTGCATTCCCTCCTAAATTCAAGGTTTAGTTGATGCTGTGGAATTTGGACAATCCAAGAGTGTGGACTGGGAGAAACTGTGCGATTTATAGCGACCGGTAGTATTGTATATGTTTTCTGGACAATCCCCGGGTGGCTTAAAAAACCACAATGAAAGTTAAGCGATACATAACGGCTGCCGTTCATGATATAAACCATATCCTCTTGCCGGCCAATGAATAGAAGTAACGTTCCTTCACCTCGCTGGAGTCAGGAATTGCCTTGATCAATTTTCCTGATACTGAATGGGACTGTGAAAAAATAAATTCATCACTATTGAAAATGTATGGGATGTGGATTGGATTTATTCCACAGCCGGGGAAAAATAAAAAGGAGGGGACGCAAAAAAAGCTTCCGGAAACCGGAAGCCCATCGTCTTATACGTATAGGAATGAAGGTACGTTTTCTTCCGGCAGGATATTACCTACAAAGAAAGAACCAAATGCGGCGTAACGTGCACTCACTTCATCAAAACGCATTTCATAGATTAATTTTTTAAATTGAAGGACATCATCTGCGAAAAGTGTAACGCCCCATTCATAATCGTCAAAACCGACAGAACCCGAAATGATTTGTTTTACTTTACCGGCATAACTGCGGCCAATCAAGCCGTGGGAACGCATTAAGCCTTTGCGCTCTTCCATGGAAAGCATATACCAGTTATCATCGCCATCACGACGCTTGTCCATTGGATAGAAGCATACGTGTTTCGCTTTTGGAAGTATCGGATAAAGTCTTGAACGGACATGAGGGTTCTGGTAAGGGTCCTCACCATCTCCTCCAGCTAAGTAATTGCTCAATTCCACGACGGAAACGTATGAATAAGCGGGAACTGTATATTCGGCAAGCTTCGTTTTATTGAATTCGTTTTCAATTTCATTCAATTCTTCCATGGTTGGGCGGGCAAACATAAGCATGAAGTCCGCTTTCTGACCTACGATGGAATATAGGGCATGGCTGCCTTCATTGTCGCTTTGTGTCATATTCCATTTATCCAGTAAACCTTGGAATTCCGAGATGGCCAATTGGCGTTCGTCGCTTGATAACGTTTTCCAAGAAGCCCAGTCGATCAGGCGGAAATCATGTAAACAATACCAGCCGTCCAGTGTTTGTGCTGCTTCACTCATTACAATCACTCCTAAGTCTTATTATAACTTTAATATAACATAGTTTCAGTATAAGGAAATTTATATCAACCCGCAAACACCATCACTGTTTTTCGGTGTTCAAACAATTTTCAAATTTGCGTCCGATTGGCAGGGTACCAAAGTGGCTGGAATTTACCTGGCTGCTAGAGTATTCTTAAAAGAAGACGACTATGGATTTTCACCGGATGGTTAAATATTGAAGGAAAGAGGGAAAACGTATCTAAAAAAGGAGGAAGAGCCAATGGGTGATTTATTTGAAATACTGGAAGCGAAAGTTATGGGACATAATTTAAAGATCGTTTTTCCAGAAGGGCTGGATGAACGGATTTTGGGAGCGGCAGCAGGGCTTGCCAATGCTAAACTGGTGACACCGGTATTGATCGGGGATATCGGGTTGATTCAAGAGAAGGCAAAAGATATGAAAATCTCCCTTGACGCAATCGAAATATATGATCCGAAGAATTATATCATGATGGATGAAATGGTTGAAGCGTTCGTGAAGGTCCGTGAGGGTAAAGCGACCGAGGTACAAGCACGTGAAATATTAATGGATGAGAACTACTTTGGAACCATGCTCGTCCATATGAAACTGGCACATGGAATGGTGAGTGGTGCAATGCATTCGACTGCCGATACGGTTCGCCCCGCCTTAAAGATCATAAAAACAAAGACAGGCGTCCAAAAAACATCAGGAGTATTCATCATGGTCCGGGATGAAGAAAAATATGTGTTCGCGGACTGTGCGATCAATATAAACCCCGATTCCCAAGATTTAGCCGAAATTGCTATCGAAAGTGCGAAGACTGCACAAATGTTCGATATCGAACCGCGTGTGGCGATGCTGAGCTTTTCGACGAAGGGGTCGGCAACATCCCCCGAAACCTTAAAAGTGGCTGATGCTGTCGATTTGGCAAAAGAAAGGGCCCCTGAAGTCATTCTTGATGGGGAATTTCAGTTTGACGCGGCTTTCGTTCCTTCGGTAGCAAGAAAAAAAGCGCCGGATTCCCTTATTCAGGGGGATGCGAATGTTTTTATTTTCCCAAGTCTCGAAGCAGGGAACATTAGCTATAAGATGGTACAGCGCTTGGGTGGCTTCGAAGCGGTCGGTCCGATCCTACAGGGGCTGAACCGTCCGGTGAATGACCTTTCGAGGGGATGCAGTGAAGAGGATGTATATAAACTGGCTGTCATTACAGCGGCACAGGGATTTGTGGCGCAGTATCAATAGGCACCCTGAGGATTAAATGTAGAGGGAGATTCGTATGAGTGAAACAGATTCATTATTAATGCAGCAAGAGTGGAGGATTATTGATCAATCTTCCGTTGGGCCTCAGTTTCCAGCTCTGGAGTCCTTTGCGATGGATGATACATTTTGTGCTTCCGTAGGGTCAGGTAAATCAGCGGCCGTAGCGAGGGCGTGGGTACATCATCGAACCATCGTCATGGGTATTCAGGATACGAAGTTGCCTTTTCTTAAAAAGGGGTTGGATCATTTAGAAGAACATGGTTTTCAGGCGATCGTGAGGAATTCCGGGGGGCTGGCAGTCGTGCTGGATGAGGGTGTCCTTAATTTGTCGCTCATTTTTCCTGAAAACGAGCAGAAAATTGAAATCAATCGTGGATATGATGCGATGTGGGAGCTTGTCCAATTGATGTTTGCCGATTTCCCGGTCACGATGGAGGCAAGGGAAATCGTCGGTTCCTATTGTCCTGGAAGTTATGATTTAAGTATTAATGGGCAAAAATTTGCCGGGATATCCCAACGCAGGATCCGCAATGGCGTAGCGGTGCAAATCTATTTGTGTGTCAATGGAAGCGGGGCTGAACGTGCCAGCCTCGTAAAGGGTTTTTATGATGCAGCTAAAGGAAATGCAGAAACCAAATTCGCTTATCCTGATATCGTCCCTTCGGTAATGGCGTCCCTAACGGAATTGTTGGGCGTGCAATTGAGTGTTCAGGACGTTATGCTCAGATTCCTGCATGTATTGAAGGAACATAGTGAAAGGATATTCTCTGACACTCTTTCCGTTCAGGAATGGCCGATGTATGAGGCATACTTGACAAGAGTGGTGGAACGTAATGATAAAGTATTCGATGCATTAAAGGATTGAAATAAAAGAAACCGTTCCAGTAATTCGGGATCGGTTTTTTTCATTAAATACGACTTTAGCATTCACTGAAACTGTAAAAGGCCTGTATGATAGGAGGAGTTCTTGAAACAATGAAAAAAAGAGCCTTGTCGGCTCCCTTTTTTAAGATAAACATGGGTGAAACGGCCTTTGGCATGTGGTTGATCTATTATAACTGAACCCCACATTATCTTATTACTCGGCCATTTTTTCCAAATTGCCATTCCGGTCCATCTTGAACTTCGTTGCCGGACGTTCCTCTTCCTCTAACAAGACCAGCTTTCTTGCCCGATTCATAATATTCATCAAAGTTTCATAATCTTCCTGCATCAAGCCGCTGTTTTGTTCCAGGTGGCTGATTTTATTCTCCAAATCTTCATTTCGCTTTTTCAGCCCTTTAATTTCAAGCTTCAATCTTTCATTTTCGGTTTTTAATACTTCAGCTTGAAGCATGCGGGCGTTCATGGATTCCAAGTAAGCGATGACGGCCTCAAGGCTCATGGCCGTTTCCAGAGTCACTGGCGTGTGCTGTGTCTTAGGAGCGAGGGCTTCAGCCACAACGAATTCCTCTGCTGCTTCATAATTGGTTGTATCGGCTTCGGATTTCGCCTCTAGTTCCTCTTCTTGTACATGGGGAACCATTATATCGGAAATCGTTGGGGACGGCGGTGTATAAAGAAGCCGTTTTTTTCCTCCTTGATCTTTTCCAAGGATCCTTTGCCGCTGCTTACGCTGTTTCTTGGCAAGGGAAAGCGCTTTATCATAATTATGGCGGACAACTGCATTCCAGCGGAATCCGCATGCTGCAGAGGTGCGATTCAACTTATCTCCTACTTCTTCAAAAGCATTAAGCTGAGTGCTGCCTTCCCGCACATGGCGCAATACCGTTTCAGCCAAAAGTAAATCATCTTCTTCTGTCCAGGCGTCTTGACGAACCTTCATTTCTACATACTCCCTTTCTGGTAACTTTTAAAATAAATAACTATATAAAATATCGTGTGGCAGTGATTTATGGAGTGTTCTACTAGCATTTTGGACAAAATCTGGATTTTTTATACAAAAAGGTTAAAAGGATACTAGTTTTTTGATTAATTACATACTTTTACAGCGGCTGCCCTTCCTATTCACACAATCAAGCCCTCTTGATATTCATAAGTAGAAGCGGTAAAATACCCTTTAGTCATATAAATGGATGAAAAATAGTTTGTCATGGAAAGGATGGTGACCGGAGGATGTCCAATGAATTCAGAGTGTGCGATGACTGCTTGGCGGTGAACATTAAAACATTGATCCCGCGTCTTGAAAAGCTTGATCCCGACGCGAAAATTGAAGTGGGCTGTCAATCCTATTGCGGTCCTGGCAGAAAGAAGTCTTTTGCCTTTGTCAATAACCGTCCAGTTGCTGCACCGACAGAAGACGAGTTACTAGATAAAATCAATAAAAAACTAAAGTAGGATCCATGATATATAGGTAGAGTGGATTGTTTGCTTAAGATAAATGGAACAAGTGATCATCACCCAGAATTCAACACACTGCGGTGATTTTTTATTTTCTTATTTTCAAGACAAACTCAGACTGAAACTTCCGTTTTCTTACAAAAGGACCTCTCTTGCTAGCAAGGTGGATGTTAGGGTTTTTTGTCAAAACACGCTATAATGAATGCATCGAGATTATGAAAAAGAGGGAAGTTCATGGGATATTCCGGCGAAAAGTTACAAGAAGAAAAGGTATTCAAGGACCCGGTGCACCGATATATACATGTTCGTGACCGGGTTATATGGGATTTAATAGGGACGAAGGAATTCCAGCGTCTTAGAAGGATTAAACAGCTGGGAACGACTTATTTGACCTTTCATGGTGCGGAACATAGTCGGCTTAGCCATTCGCTTGGGGTATATGAGATTGTCCGGAGAATCGTGGATGATGTTTTCGAGGGCAGACCGGAATGGAAACCTGAGGAACGGTTACTATCCTTATGCGCAGCACTGCTGCATGATTTGGGGCATGGTCCTTTCTCTCATTCTTTTGAAAAAGTGTTTGACCTGGATCATGAGCAATTCACGCGGCAAATAATCCTCGGCGATACGGAAGTGAATAAGATCCTCCTTAGAGTTGGACGTGATTTTCCTAAAAAAGTGGCAGAAGTCATAGCGAAAACCTATAAAGGCAAATTAGTAGTCAGCCTGATTTCAAGTCAGATCGATGCCGATAGAATGGATTATTTACAGCGTGATGCTTACTTCACTGGCGTTAGTTATGGACATTTCGATATGGAAAGGCTTTTGCGTGTAATGAGGCCAAGGGAAGAACATGCCGTCATAAAACAAAGCGGGATGCATGCGGTTGAGGATTACATCATGAGTCGCTACCAAATGTACTGGCAGGTTTATTTCCATCCAGTTACGAGAAGTGCGGAGGTCATACTTACCAAGATTCTACATAGGGCGAAGCATTTATATGAATCCGGTTATGAGTTTGCTCAAGAACCGCACCATTTTTATTCATTGTTCAAGGGTGAAGTGACTTTAACGGACTACTTGAAAATGGATGAAGCGGTGATGCTCTATTATTTCGAAGCATGGGAAGAGGAGAACGATGCGATTTTAAAAGATTTATGCACTCGCTTCGTTAACCGTAAACTATTTAAATATGTGGAATTCCATCCATCGAACAGTCAAATGAACAGGTTGATGGAGTTAAGGACGCTATTCAAGAAGGCAGGCATCGATCCGGATTATTATCTTGTCGTCGATTCTTCATCAGATCTGCCGTATGATTTTTACCGGCCAGGTGAGGAAGAGGAGAGACTGCCGATTCACTTGCTTAAAAATAATGGAGAAATTCGTGAATTATCGCGTGAATCCGAAATTGTCGACGCAATTTCAGGGAAAAGAAGAACGGATCATAAGTTGTATTATCCAGCGGATTTATTGCGTGATGAATCTACGAAGAAAAATATAAAAAAACAGATTCGTAAGCTTTTGGAGCTATCGGATTAAAGTGGTACATTTTTGGTGAGGAGTGACGAGCCTTGTTTAAGGATCATGCAAACATTATCAATGCAATTTCTACTGCAGGTGAAATCTCGGGTCGGAAAAAGTTGCAAAAAATCGTTTATATCGCGAAGAAGCTTTCCTTCCCATTTCATGAAAAGTTTCAATTTCACTTTTACGGACCGTATTCGGAGGAGTTGACCTTACGGATTGAAGAGCTCTGCGAAATGGGTTACTTGAATGAAGTGAGGGAAAAAAAAGCAGGTTATTATCAATATTGTTATTCGATAACGGATGCCGGCCAGGATTTCCTATCCATACAGGAAGTGGAGATGCCGGCACTTGAGGCATGCTTATTGGATATGAACGAACAGAATGCCCGGTTTTTGGAGCTGGTTTCAACGGTGTTATACTTCGACACGCTTGAAAAAGAGGAAGTCACCGAGAAAATTTTCACGCTGAAAAGCAAACAAAAATATACGCTTGAAGAAATTGATGAGGCATATGAATATATTGAGCAGTTAAAAACAAAAGCTAAGCCGAATTGACGGCTTAGCTTTTCCCCATTATGTAAAGCTTATAAATCGCTTTTACGGACACCGGCTACCGCTAAATGATTTTTTGACATTTCTTCAATGAAAATCGTCACGGCTTCAGCTGGTGCTCCAGTTGTTTCCGTAACGGCCGCAGTCACCTTTTCGACTAAAGCTTTTTTTTGTTCGTCTGTACGGCCTTCAAGCATTTTGACTGTTACATATGGCATCTCTTTTCCCCCCTTCCTTCCTTATCTTGTAGTGTTTCACAATGGAAAAAGAATTGCAAGACACGGAAGTCAGAGTTTTTTCACTTCTTGGACTTTTGATGTATACTAACGGTAATAAACAATGGGGGAGAAGCTATCGATGGAATTCTTTGATCAAATAGGACGGTTTTTGCATTATAGCTTGGAAGAACTTCCGTATGTCATAGTGTCACTGTTAATCGCATTTACTGTTCATGAATTTTCACATGCTTATGTGGCCTATAAGTTCGGTGACCCGACTGCAAAAAATGAAGGAAGAGTCACATTGAATCCGATTTCCCATTTGGATCCGATCGGAACATTGCTGATATTAATAGCCGGATTTGGTTGGGCTAGACCTGTACCGGTTAATCGTTTTCATTTCAAGAATCCAAAATTGGCAGGAGTGCTCGTCTCTTTTGCCGGTCCGTTCAGTAATTTGATTGTTGCAATTTTGGGGTTTTTAATCTTTTACGGATTGCTTGCAGCAGGCGTTGGACCTGATTTACCGTTTTTCGTCGAGCCGTTCTTAAATATACTCATAAATTTAAATGTCCTTTTATTTGTATTTAATCTGATACCGCTGCCGCCGCTCGATGGCTATAGGATTGTACAGGATCTTGTTTCAGCGGACTTGCGGGCAAAAATGACCCAATATGAACAATATGGCTCCCTGATTTTTTTGATTTTGATCATCACACCGCTGGGCGATTATACAATCAGACCGATTATGGATACCGGTGTTAAATTTGTAGGAGGCATCTTGAGTCAATTTTTTTCACTTTTGTTTTTTTAACCAATAATAAGGGAATGACAAACGATAAAGGGGGATACAAACATGGAAGAACAACCAAAGAAAAAGGTAGGCTTCAATATTATAAAAAACGACCCTACAGAAGGTCATGGCGGATATGGAGCAGGGGTTTTAACGCTCGATAATATTTCGCCGGTCATCATCGATGTGGATGCAGGTGAAGCGGAGGTCGATATCGGCGCGATGCATGCGAGAAGTGCAGTGGAAAAAGGGATCAAGTTTTTAAAGACTAAAGAGGAAGTCCCGAATGCCAAACCTTACTGGCTTGTTTGGGTGACCATTGAAGCCACTCAAAACGGTCCGCACTATGCAGGTGTGACAGCATGTGAAATGACGGTAGACAGGTCAATTAGACGCGGTTACAAATCGCTTCCGGAGCATGTCAACCGGATGGATAAATCGCTGAAACGAAAAATCATCGTCGAGGACATGGACGATAAATCAAAGCGTGTGCTTGCAGACTTCCTGAAAAACCATGATGAAGGAATGTGGGAGCGCTCTTCAGATCAGCTGAAGGAGTCTTTGACGGTTTGAATCTTGTTTAATGGATGAAATGTTAAGTTTAGTGAAAAATGCACTTGTAGGAAAGCGATAAAATCAGTAAACTTAAAGACAGCAGTTTAGTCACTGTGGAACTAGGACAGAAAAACCCCCGAAGCCTCTGCCGGCTTCGGGGGTTTTTCGTTATCCCCAAGGTTTTAAGACTTTTTTGTACCACGGGGCCTTTTTATGTTCTTCTTTTGGGGCATGTTTCGGACCCTTAAAGTGCTCGGCACAGTATTCGACAGGTTCGGTCCCTTTAACATAATAAGTCAATCTTGAAACAGGACAATCCTTTGTGGCCAATTTTCCGCTAACGGGATTCACCTTGACCCCGATTACGTTTTTGGTTTCTTTAAACGATTTTGCCGGTTTCCCTTGCAGGCCCTTCTCCATATAGGAAGCCCAGATTTTCTTTGCATAGCCCTTTTCTGCAGGGATTTCGATCTTTTTGCCTTGATCATATCCAGTCCATACTCCTGCAGCAAGCCCCGGTGTGTAACCGATCATCCAGCTATCCGTCGGGGTGGAGCCTGATTTGCCGGCATATGGGCGGGTTAGCTGGGAATTGATGGTGCTGCCGGTCACCTTTGTATAGCCATTTAAGGTTTCATCGAAAACACCCGTAAGCATCTGGGTCATGACAAATGCCTTGTCCTCATCCAAAACCTGTTCCGGTTTCTCATTTTCATCAAAAATCACTTCACCTTTTTGATTTTCAACTTTTTTGATAAACACGGGCTTAACCTTCTTGCCGCCGTTGGCCAGAATGCTATATGCGTTCACCATTTCAATCGCCCTTACACCTGACGTGCCGAGTGCCAGGGAAGGAACCGCATCCATCTTTGCCGTGATTCCGAAACGTTGCGCCGTATCGACCAATGTCTGTTCCCCAAGGAACAAGTGCGTTTTTACGGCGAAGATATTATCGGAAAGAGCAATGGCTTGGGCCATCGTGATTTCGCCTTCCGCATATTGATGGTTGTAATTATGCGGTGTGTATGATGAGTGACCATCATCGAAAGAAAATGTAGTTGTCTCGCTCTTTAAGGTGGTGGATGGTGTGAACCCGTTCTCCAGCGCTGAATAATATAGCAATGGCTTCATGGTTGAACCAGGCTGGCGAACGGCCTGTGTAGCTCGATTGAATGGCGACTCGGCATAATCTTTACCGCCGACGAGCGCACGGACCTCCCCGGAATCAGGATCCATTGCCACGATCGAGGCTTGAATGCCTGAAGACTTGGGTATGGTATTGGAAAGAACCTCTTCGGCTGCATCCTGTTGGGTTTCGTCCAGTGTGGTGTAGACCCTAAGCCCGCCGAGCTCGATCGTCCGGTCATCCAAATGAAGCTGGGACTTTAAAGCTTGTTTGACTGCATCTTGGAAATAGGGAGCGGTCTTATTGGTGACCGTTCCGTGCTCGCCCTTTAATGTAAGGGATGTCCGCAATGCTTCCGCAATATTTTTTCCTGAAATGTAGTTTTGGTTTTTCATGGCTTGCAGGACAACTTTCTGCCTGGATTTCGCTTTTTCAAAGTTATCCAATGGTGAATAGTTTGACGGCCCTTTTGGTATTCCGGCCAGCATGCTCGCTTCAGGAAGAGTCAAATCCTTGGCATCCTTGCCAAAGTAATATTGACTTGCAGCTTGGGCTCCATATGCGCCGTGGCCATAGTAAATCGTATTTAAATAGCCTTCTAGAATTTCCTTTTTGGAGTAGTTCATTTCTAAACGAATCGTATAAAAAGCCTCATTAAACTTACGCGACCACGTTTTGTCATGCCCAAGAAACAGGTTCCTGGCATACTGCTGGGTTATGGTGCTTGCACCCTGGACTTTGGACATTGCCTTAATATCAGCAAGGATGGCACCGCCGATCCGCTTTATATCAAATCCATTATGAGTGTAAAACTGGCGATCCTCAACGGCGACAGTCGCTTGGATGAGCTGTGGTGAAATCGACTCCATTCCGGCCCAATAACGTTTCTGGCCATTATCTGTTTCACCGATCACATTTCCATTATCACTATAATAGAGAGTGGACTGCGGTACGACCAAAGGGGGAGGACCTAATATTTTTGCATAAATCAGTAAAGAGAGAAGCAATACAAAGAGTATCGTGAGCCCGATTGTGGCAAGGATGATGAAGGCCCGTACATATTTAGTTGTCCTTTTAAATCGTTCGCTTGGAATCAATTCCATTGCTTTCACCTCTCTTATCAGGTAAGAATCTAGTATCTATTACTATTATGGAAAAAAAAGAAAATTTTAAACATAAGAACTGCATTTATGAAATTTATCTTGCAATTCTGCTAGATTCGTCTATAATTTTTCTAGCTAATGACTATACCGATTTTGGGGAACCTATAAGGTAACTGACAATATGAAATGGAAAAGGAGCGTTAATAAATGAGCATTTGGTTTACTGAAAAACAAACAGAGAATTTTGGTATTACGATGAAAGTGAATCGTACTTTACATACGGAGCAAACTGAGTTTCAAAAGCTTGATATGATTGAAACGGAAGAGTGGGGCAATATGCTATTGCTGGATGACATGGTAATGACTTCACAGCGCGATGAATTCGTTTACCATGAAATGGTAGCCCATGTTCCTTTATTTACCCATCCTAATCCAGAAAACGTTTTGGTTGTAGGCGGAGGGGACGGAGGAGTTATCCGTGAAATCCTAAAACACCCAAGTGTAAAAAAAGCTACATTGGTTGATATCGATGGGAAAGTTATCGAATACTCAAAGAAATTCCTGCCTGAAATTGCAGGCATGCTTGAAGATCCGCGTGTAGACGTACAAGTTGGGGATGGTTTCATGCACATCGCCAAAAGTGAAAATGAATATGACGTGATCATGGTTGACTCGACTGAACCTGTCGGACCTGCTGTCAATTTATTCACAAAAGGTTTTTATGCCGGGATTTCCAAAGCTTTGAAAGAAGACGGGATTTTTGTGGCACAATCCGACAACCCTTGGTTTAAAGCGGACTTAATTCGCGATGTACAACGTGATGTGAAAGAAATATTCCCAATCACCAGCCTGTATTTAGCGAATATCCCGACATATCCAAGCGGACTTTGGGCATTCACGATCGGGTCGAAAAAATATAATCCATTAGAAGTGACTGAAGATCGTTTCCATGAAATAGAAACTAAATATTATACAAAAGAACTTCATAAAGCAGCATTCGTTCTGCCTAAATTCGTTCAAGATTTAGTGAAATAAGGGAGGCATGGACCATGAAATTCGATGAAGCCTATTCAGGCAATGTATTCATTAAAAGCCACCCTGTTTTTGAGGAATCAGAAGCTGTACTATACGGCATGCCGATGGACTGGACGGTAAGTTTCCGTCCGGGTTCTCGATTCGGCCCTACCCGGATTCGTGAAGTTTCAATTGGTTTGGAAGAATACAGTCCTTATTTAGATCGTGAATTAGAGGAAGTTAAATTCTTTGATGCCGGGGATATTCCATTACCATTCGGCAATCCGCAGCGCAGTATCGATATGATTGAAAAATTTGTCGACAGCGTGTTGGATGCAGGTAAGTTCCCAATGGGCATGGGAGGGGAACATCTTGTCACATGGCCAGTCATTAAAGCCATGTTCAAAAAGTATCCCGATATGGCCATCATCCATATGGATGCCCATACAGATTTACGTGAGGATTATGAAGGGGAGCCGCTTTCCCATGCGTCCATCATCCGTAAATCCGCAGAACTTATCGGGCCGAAAAATGTATACTCTTTCGGCATTCGTTCCGGTTTGAAGGAAGAATTCCAATGGGCAAAAGAAAATGGCATGCACATCTCTAAATTTGAAGTTCTTGAACCTCTGAAAGAAGTACTGCCGCAGTTAGCTGGTCGTCCTGTATATGTGACGATCGACATCGATGTTCTTGATCCTGCGCACGCGCCAGGGACAGGCACCGTTGATTGTGGAGGCATCACTTCCAAAGAGCTTTTGGCTTCGATTCATGAGATAGCACGGTCCGAGATTAATGTAGTCGGCTGCGATTTAGTAGAAGTGGCACCGATTTATGATCCATCCGAGCAAACTGCGAACACGGCGAGCAAGCTGATTCGCGAAATGATTCTAGGTTGGGTTCAAAAAGGTTAAGGATGAAGGCTTGGCTGTTCCCGTTTTTTTGCGGGAATGGTCTTTTTTTATCCATTCAGGAAAAGAATTTTATACCTGAAGGACCCTTTTTGAATAATTCCGCCCCAATGAGTCATTATTGCGTTAAAATCAAATGAATGGCAACAACATGATTTCGACAGTTTATCCCCACATTTTTGGATTTACACTTTATTTTCCGCTCCAAGTTGAAACTTCCTTGAAGAATATTTATACTTATAAAGTTAAGAACGACATGATGAAGGAAGTGTAGCTTTGACTCTTCATGATATAGATAAGCATGCTATTAAAGTGACTTTACAGACAAAAATCATGCACGGCTCAGAAACGGAAACGTATGAGCTGGTGACATTTGGTACAAAAATGTATAAAGGTGCAGATTTATATTTGCAATATAAAGAGGAAAATGAAGCCGGTCAAACACAAACGACCATCAAGCACAAACCGGATGAAACGATCCTGCTTAGAAATGGCGCCATTAAAATGAGGCAGCTTTTCCGCCTGCAGGAAGCGACAAATGGACATTATGAAAGTATATATGGCAGGTTAGGATTACGGACGACCGCGAAGAAGATACATCATCAATGGGATGAACAGACCAAACAAGGGAAACTTGTCCTTAAATATACGTTACATATGCAGGGAAGCGAACCCGGTCAATATGAGATGACGATTTCCTACAAGGAGGAAGCATAGCGCATGAATATAGTAAAAGAGGTACAGGAAAAACTGAAAGAAGAGATTAAAGCGGCAGTCATTAAAGCTGGGTTGGCAACGGAAGAGCAGATTCCAAATGTTGTATTGGAACTGCCAAGAGATAAGACACACGGAGATTATTCCACGAATATGGCCATGCAATTAACGAAGATTGCAAAGAAAGCGCCAAAGATGATAGCAGAGGCAATCATCGAAAACTTTGACAACTCAAAAGCATCCATCGAAAAAATCGAGATTGCAGGACCTGGTTTCATCAACTTCTACATGAATAATTCCTATTTGACAGAATTGGTTCCTGTCATTTTGAAAGTGGATGAAGCATATGGGGAAAGTGACTTTGGTAAAAGCGAAAAAATCCAAGTGGAGTTCGTTTCCGCGAACCCGACCGGTGATCTTCACCTTGGTCATGCCCGTGGTGCAGCAGTAGGTGATACATTATGTAATGTCCTCTCTAAAGCAGGTTATGATGTTTCACGTGAATACTATATCAACGACGCAGGAAACCAAATTAATAATTTGGCCATTTCCATAGAAGCCCGCTATTTCCAGGCACTTGGCCTCGAAAAGGATATGCCGGAGGGCGGCTATCATGGCGAAGATATCATTGGCATCGGTAAAACGCTTGCCAGTGAATTTGGGGATAAATATGTAAATGCAGATGAAAAGGAACGTTTTGAATTTTTCCGTGAGTACGGCTTGAAATATGAAATGGAAAAACTGAAAACGGACTTGGCTAATTTCCGTGTCGGATTCGATGTATGGTACTCCGAAACATCTCTATATCAAGACGGTAAAATTGATGAGGCACTCAAAGTGTTGAGGGACAGGGGCCATGTCTACGAGGAAGATGGGGCTACATGGTTCCGCTCTACTGAACTAGGCGATGATAAAGACCGGGTGCTAATTAAGCAGGATGGGTCTTACACATATCTGACACCGGATATTGCCTATCACCGTAATAAATTGGAGCGCGGCTTTGAAACGCTGATCAATATCTGGGGTGCAGACCACCACGGCTATATACCGCGTATGAAAGCGGCGATCGAAGCATTGGGATACAAACGCGAGCAGCTTGAAGTGGAAATCATCCAGCTTGTTCACCTGTACAAGGATGGCGAGAAAATGAAGATGAGTAAGCGTACCGGTAAAGCAGTTACGATGCGTGACCTTATTGACGAAGTGGGTCTCGATGCAACCCGTTATTTCTTTGCGATGAGAAGTGCCGATACTCATATGGATTTCGATTTGGATCTTGCGGTTTCACAGTCCAATGAAAACCCGGTTTATTATGCACAGTATGCCCATGCCCGAATTTCCAGCATTTTACGCCAAGGTGTGGAACAAGGGATCAGCTATGAGGGCGTCACTGATTTCTCTGCCCTAGCTACTGAAAAAGAAGTGGAGCTTTTGAAGAAATTAGGAGAATTCCCTCAGGCAATTGCTGAAGCAGCCGAAAAACGGATGCCTCACCGCATGACGAATTATATATTCGACCTGGCTTCTACATTCCACAGTTTCTACAATGCTGATAAGGTTTTGGATGTTGAAGAGATGGAAAGAAGTAAGGCGCGTTTAGGACTGGTCAAATCCGTCCAAATTACCTTAAAGAATGCATTAGCCATCATCGGGGTTTCGGCACCGGAAAAAATGTAATGGAAAAAGCGGCTGTTTCTAACGAAACAAGCCGCTTTTTTTTTAGGTTAATTAGCACTCGACGGCACCACCGCTCACCCTTTTTACACCACGAACCTTAGCTATATCTTCAATCAGCTGCAACATTGCCCGATCCTTCATCTTGGCCTCAATCATGAAATCGACGTCCTGTCCAAGATCCTTAAGCACTTTAAAAAGGGGCATGATGAAGTCCAAATCGATATAATCTGCATGCGAGCGAAATTCACCTGCCGATTTTGGGGATGAAATATGAATCTTTGGTACCGCTCCTGCTTGTCTCCAAGTGGCGAATACCTCGGTGAGCAGTTCGTTAAGCGGCTCATCTGAAAGATTTGCGAGATGATGGTGATAATCGAATACAAGTGGAATGCCTTCCCCCTTACATACGCTCAGGGTTTCAGATGCTGTATAGGTTTTATCATCATTCTCAAAAGTCATTCTTTCCTTGACGTGCATAGGCAGCGATTTAAGGTTGTCATGGACCCTTACAAGGGCAGACTCTTTATCACCATAGGCCCCGCCGACATGGATATTGATGAAAGAGGTGTCCGCAATGCCCATTGCATCAAGCATTTTATAATGGAACTCCATATCTTTTATGGCATTTTGTGTAATCTCGGGCTTTGGGCTGGTAAACAGCGTAAACTGATTGGGATGAAAGCTGATCCTCATCTTCTGTGTAGTGGCCCAATCACCAAGCTGTTTCCACTCTTTTTTTAAAGGTGTAACGAAATCCCATTCTATTTCGGGATGTGTGGCTAAAGGAACAATGGAACTGGACATCCGGTATATTTCTATTTGGTGAGCCGTGTTATATTGAAGGACCCTTAAGGTATTTTCAATGTTCTGCCTTGTCACATCCAGGAGTTTTTCCATTCCTTTTTCGGCGCCAAGTGAACTATATCGCTTGTAAGTAAGTGTCTTAGCCGGAGAAGCTTCCCATAAACAGGTGGCATTGGATACGAATCCAAATCTTATTTTCATTATATTTTTCTCCTTGAGGAACGGGATGTCAAAGAAAAGGAGAAAGGATGGTAGCCAGCGATTCTTTTGCTGAACGGACTATATTCATGTTGGAAATCGCGTCCCCGTTTAGCGGCTTGGATTCGGCTAGGTCCACCGCCAACTCCTTTTCTACATCTTCTATGAATGTCCGGTCAAATACGATGCAATTGATTTCACTATTTAAAAAACAACTGCGTTTATCAAAATTAGCCGTACCGATATCACACATTATATCATCAATCAGAATCACTTTAGAATGGTAGAACCCTCTTTGAAATTGCATGATTTCAGCGCCTTCTTTTATTAGTACCCGGAAATAGGGGAAAGAAGCTTCCTTGACAAGGGCATGGTCTGAAATTTCAGGTACGATGATCGTAACGGAAACATTGCGTGCAAGTGCTTCCCTTAATTCTTGAAATAAAGTTTCACTGGGAATGAAATATGGAGTCCCGATAATGATTTTTTTAGTGGCTTGCCGAATTATGTGTGTAAGTGATTGTTCAAGATCACTGCCATTCGTGACGACAAACTGCTGTGCCTGCGTTCCGGGAGTCAATGTCGGGAAATAGGCAGGCGTTCCTCTGTAATCTTCGTTTGTATCATAGAACCAATCCGAGAGGAAGACTTCCTGAA
Source organism: Peribacillus sp. NPDC056705 (assembly GCF_043656335.1). Classification (NCBI taxonomy): domain Bacteria; kingdom Bacillati; phylum Bacillota; class Bacilli; order Caryophanales; family Bacillaceae; genus Peribacillus; species Peribacillus sp. NPDC056705. The sequence continues at coordinate 125,451 of NZ_JBHTYI010000001.1, forward strand.
GGTCCTTTACACCTTCCCCGGTCATTTTTAAATGGTAATCTCTCCACGGGTTCAGCTTCTCCCCTTGGTTTATATACTCCTTACCGATATTAAAGCCGCCAAGATAGCCGATTTTTCCATCTAGCACCGTGATCTTACGGTGATTTCTTTTTTGTATTGTATAGAAAAGGAAGGGGAGTTTCGGTTTAAAGCTGAAAGAAAAATGAACACCGCTTTTAGTTAGCTCCTGTATGATTTGGCGGGACATCTTTTTACTTCCTACCCAATCGGCTAAAAGCCGCACTTCCACGCCCTCTTCCGCTTTTGATTGCAGTAACTTCAAAAAGTCCTTGCTGAATTTATCATTTTTTACAATATAAAAAAGAATATGGATGGAATCCTTAGCTTGCTCTACTTCCTTCATGTAATCATCAAACAGGAGTTTCCCTGATGTGAATACAGTCATGTCGCTGTTCCGAGGCGGGTAATTTATGTTGGTTGCGTGCTTCAAATAACGCTTATGCCCTATCTTGAGATCAACCCAGCACCAAGAGAAGATCAATAAAAATATAGAGGCAATCGTAGTGATTATCTTCAAAAAAATCCCCCCTAAATGATTATATTTAGTTTGGCTCTAATTCCCTGTTAGTAACCATTAAAAAGTGGGGAGAGGGTTCTCATTTTTTTTAGAATGAAGAAGGGTAATACGAGAAACTGTCGAATTATAATTTTAAGATGCAGAAAAATTAAATGGTTTTAGAAAGAAAAAAGTTGACTGAATGCTCATTCATTATATAATGGAGTTAATCAAATTTCAGAAAAATGCCAAATTTCCCAAAAAGGTACCTGGCATTTTGCAATTTACTAAAGAGGGGGAAAGTCTGCATGGAAATGAATGGTTTACTGTGGATCAACTTAGTTGCATTCCTGTTTGTAACCGCTTACGCCGCCAGTTTGTTTGTCTACTTGATAAAGACCCGTATAGCTTATATAAAACTTGGCAAAAAAGTGGAATTCGATAACCGTGTGAAAGATCGTCTTGTTAAAATAGGGGTTTATGTATTTGGACAGAAGAAGCTCTTTAAAGATAAAAAGAGCGGGATCATTCATGCCATGTTATTTTATGGTTTCATTTTAGTGCAATTTGGTGCACTTGACTTTTTCGTTAAAGGCTTAAGGCCGGGGTGGCATTTACCGTTTGGCCCTGTTTATCCAGCCTTTACTTTCTTTCAGGAAATTGTGACGCTCACCGTTCTTGTTGCAATCCTGTGGGCGGCATACCGCCGTTATGTCGAAAAGCTCGTTCGCTTGAAAAGGGATTTCAAAGCCGGTTTGGTTGTCATCTTCATCACCGGTATCATGATCACCGTATTATTGGGGAATGGAATGGGAATGATCTGGCATGGTCACGATGCAACTTGGTCAGAGCCAGTCGCATCAAGCATCGCTTTCTTATTCGGCTGGATGGGGTCAACAGCGGCAACAGTCGTTTTTTATGTAGCTTGGTGGCTGCATTTACTGATCATATTATCTTTCCTTGTTTATATCCCGCAATCTAAGCATGCTCACTTGATTGCCGGTCCGATAAATGTATTCCTGAACCGACTGGACAATCCAGGGAAATTGAAACCGGTTGATTTGGAAGAAGAGGTTTTCGACAAGGAAGGCAATCAATATTACGGTGCCAAATATATTGAAGATTTGACGCAGTACCAAATGGTGGACCTCTATGCATGTGTGGAGTGCGGGCGCTGTACGAATATGTGCCCGGCTACAGGCACCGGTAAAATGCTGTCACCGATGGATATCATAATCAAGATGCGTGACCATTTAACAAATACAGGCGCTGCCGTTACAACGAAGCAGCCATGGGTGCCATCTTTTGTTTTTGGGAATACGAAGGGAAATAAGATAGCTTTGGCTGGTGCAGCACAGGGGACGCAGGAATCTGCTGCAGCAGCCGAGGCTTACAGTCCGAGCCTGATTGGCGAAGTCATAACGGAAGAAGAGCTTTGGGCTTGTACCACATGCCGGAATTGTGAAGATCAATGCCCGGTAATGAATGAACATGTCGACAAAATCATCGATATGCGCCGTTACCTAGTGTTGACAGAGGGCAGACTTGATCCTGATGCGCAACGTGCCATGACGAATATTGAGCGTCAAGGAAACCCGTGGGGACTGAACCGTAAAGAGAGGGAAGATTGGCGAAGCCTTCGGGAAGATGTCAGCATTCCTACCGTGAAGGAATTAAAAAAGGCAGACGAAGAATTCGAGTATTTATTCTGGGTAGGTTCAATGGGATCGTACGATAACCGTAGCCAGAAGATTGCCCTTTCCTTTGCTAAACTATTGAATGAAGCGGGCGTCAAATTTGCAATTCTCGGAAATAAGGAGAAAAACTCAGGGGATACTCCGCGTCGATTGGGTAATGAGTTTGTCTTTCAGGAGCTTGCAATGAAAAATATAGAAGAATTCCAGAAGAATGAAATTAAGAAAATCGTGACGATCGATCCGCATGCATACAATATCTTTAAGAATGAGTATCCGGATTTTGGCTTGGAAGCGGAAGTGTACCATCATACTGAACTGTTGGCCACACTTGTCAGTGAAGGCAGGTTGGTGCCTCAGTATCCCGTGAATGAGACGATTACTTTTCATGATTCCTGTTACTTGGGAAGGTACAATGAAGTTTACAGCCCGCCTCGTGAAATCTTGCAATCCATCGATGGTGTGAAACTTATTGAGATGGAGCGTAATCGCGAGAAGGGAATGTGCTGTGGAGCTGGAGGCGGTTTGATGTGGATGGAAGAGGAAACAGGAAACCGCATTAATGTGGCCCGTACCGAACAAGCGCTGGCCGTCAGTCCAACAGTGATCAGTTCAGGGTGTCCTTATTGCCTGACCATGCTATCTGATGGGACGAAAGCAAAAGAAGTTGAGGAAAATGTTAAAACGTATGATGTAGCTGAACTACTGGAAAAAGCGGTCATTGGTGAAAATAAATCGATTGCCTCTTAATTTTAAATGGAATTGCCTGCTTCTTCTAAATGGGTTGGATCAAATGGAAGCAGGCAATATTTTCAAATTTTTATAAACTAAATATTTTCATTTTTGAGAAAAATGTGTAATATTATATATTATAAAGCGCTTACAACACTATTTTTTTTTACTCCAAATTGAGCGAGCGTTCAATCAATGTTACTTATAGGGGGAAATAATGATGGCGAAAACAGTGATTATTAGCGGTGTGAGAACACCTTTTGGTAAATTTGGCGGTGGCCTTAGCAGTTTGACGGCATCACAACTTGGTGGAATAGCAATCAAAGAGGCACTTGTTCGGGCAGGGATCGAAGGCAGCCTGGTAGACGAGGTCATCATGGGGAATGTGCTTCAAGCAGGCCAAGGCCAAATACCGTCCCGTCAGGCAGCCCGACATGCTGGATTGCCTTGGGAAGTGAAAACGGAAACCATTAATAAAGTATGCGCATCAGGACTTCGCAGCGTCACATTGGCTGATCAGATCATTCGCTTAGGAGAAGAAGAAATCATTGTTGCCGGCGGAATGGAATCGATGAGCAATGCGCCTTATATCCTTCCGAAAGCAAGGTGGGGACTAAGGATGGGTGATGGGGAACTGAGGGATACGATGATTTCGGATGGACTAAGCTGCAGCTTTACGGGCGTCCATATGGGGACTTACGGAAACAGTACTGCCGAGGATCTTGAAATCACCCGTGAGGAACAAGATAGCTGGGCTTACGAGAGCCATCAAAAAGCGATAAAGGCAATCGATGGCGGTATTCTCGCAGAAGAAATCATTTCCGTACAGGTGCCGGTACGAAAAGGCGAACCAATTACCATTGAACATGATGAAGCTCCAAGAAAAGATACAACTGCCGGGAAGTTAGCTAAATTAGGTCCAGCCTTCAATAATGAGGGAACCATTACGGCAGGTAATGCACCAGGTGTCAATGATGGGGCAGGTGCACTTGTATTGATGAGTGAGGAACGTGCGGAAAAAGAAGGGAAAATACCTTTTGCCTATATTTTAGGTCATGCTGAAGTGGCAGTGGAAGCAAAGGACTTCCCTAAAACGCCAGGTTTGGTCATAAATGAACTCCTGAAGAAGACAGATAAATCGATAGAGGAAATTGATTTGTTTGAAGTGAACGAAGCATTTGCAGCGGTTGCACTGGCCAGTGGGAAAATTGCCAACATCGAGCCGGGAAAAGTGAATGTTAACGGAGGGGCTGTAGCATTAGGTCACCCAATCGGGGCGAGTGGTGCCCGCATCATCATTACGCTGATGCATGAACTGAAACGCCGCGGAGGGGGATTGGGCATCGCAGCGATCTGCAGTGGCGGCGGTCAAGGAGATGCCATCTTAATTGAAGTGCCTAAGCAAGGATAATAGTTTCATAGATAAATGAGGGGGGATTTTCATGGGCATTCAAAAAGTGATGGTCATTGGTGCAGGACAGATGGGATCTGGCATTGCCCAGGTCTGTGCAATGAGCGGTTACGAAGTTCTTTTACACGATTTAAAAGTTGAATATGTGGAAAAGGGGTTAGGGACAATTACCAAGAACCTTTCCCGTCAGGTTGAAAAAGGGAAAATGGAATCCGGGGAGAAAGATGCAATCCTTTCCCGGTTGACTTCATCGACGAATTTGAAAAATGCGGCTGCGGTAGATTTAGTGATTGAAGCTGCGGTGGAAAACATGGAAATAAAAACAAAAATATTCGCCGAGCTGGATGAAATCACACCGCAACACGTCATTCTTGCATCCAATACTTCTTCGCTTCCGATAACCGAGATAGCCGCTGCCACGAAAAGGCCGGAAAAGGTAATTGGCATGCATTTTATGAACCCCGTTCCAGTCATGAAGCTGGTTGAGGTCATTCGAGGCCTTGCTACATCGGATGAAGTTTATAAAGAAGTTGAAAAGATGGCTGAATCCTTGAACAAGGTACCGGTGGAAGTCAATGATTTTCCAGGTTTTGTAGCTAATCGGATTTTAATGCCGATGATCAATGAGGCCATCTATACACTATATGAGGGCGTAGCTACCAAAGAGGCGATCGACGACGTAATGAAAATGGGAATGAACCATCCGATGGGCCCGCTTACTCTAGCTGACTTCATTGGGCTGGACACATGCTTGTATATAATGGAAACCCTTCACCAAGGGCTGGGAGACGATAAATACCGACCGTGTCCGCTGTTAAGGAAATATGTAAAAGCTGGATGGCTAGGCAAGAAATCAGGACGGGGCTTTTACGAATATAACTAATCATGGAAAGATGTGCAGCTATGGAGGGATGAAGGATGGATTTCAAGTTTACAGAAGAACAGGAAATGATGCGGAAAATGGTAAGCGCTTTTGCGGAGAATGAGATCACTCCTCATATCGAGGCAATGGAAACAGGCGTGTTTCCAAAAGCGATTCTGCAAAAAATGGGTGAGCTTGGTTTGATGGGAATTCCGATTTCAGAAGAATACGGTGGCGCGGGTATGGACTTCATGTCTTATATCATTGCCATCAATGAGATTTCCAAAGTAAGTCCCACTCTAGGTGTCATACTGTCCGTTCATACTTCTGTTGGAACAAATCCAATCGTTTATTTTGGAACGGAAGAGCAGAAGCGAAAGTATGTGCCCAAGTTAGCTGCTGGTGAATATTTAGGCGCCTTTTGCTTGACTGAGCAAAGCTCAGGTTCCGATGCTGCGAGTTTGAAATCGAAGGCAGTGGCAGTCAAGGAAGGCGGAGAATATCGAATAAATGGGTCCAAGGTTTTTATCACCAATGGCGGGGAAGCGGATGTGTTTATTGTTTTTGCTTCAACCGACCCTCAGAAGGGAAGCAAGGGAATCTCTGCTTTTGTCGTGGAAAAAGGAACGCCAGGCTTAATCATCGGCAAAGATGAACGTAAAATGGGCCTTCATGGCTCGAGCACCGTGCAGGTAACGTTCGAGGATATGAAAATCCCTACAGCCAATCTCCTTGGCAAAGAAGGTGAGGGCTTTAAGATCGCAATGGCCAACCTGGATGCCGGAAGGATCGGGATTGCGGCTCAAGCGCTGGGAATTGCTGAGGGTGCCATGGAACATGCTGTTAAATATGCAAAAGACAGGGTGCAATTCGGCAAACCCATTGCACAACAACAAGGAGTTGGTTTCAAACTGGCCGAAATGGCAACGGGCATAGAAGCTTCGAGGCTACTGGTCTATCGGGCGGCTTATTTACGCTCGCAGGGATTGAAGTGCGGTAAAGAGGCGGCAATGGCTAAGCTATTCGCTTCGAGAACGGCTGTCGATGTGGCGATAGAAGCAGTCCAAGTGTTCGGAGGCTATGGATATACAACCGAATATCCGGTCGAACGCTATTTCAGGGATGCAAAGGTAACTGAAATCTATGAGGGTACCAGCGAAATACAGAGAATGGTCATCAGTAAGAATCTATAATCACGAAAAATTTGGAGGGCATATTCATGCAATTTAAACTAACGGAAGAACATGAAATGATCAGGAAAATGGTGCGCGACTTTGCCCAGAATGAAGTGGCTCCGACCGCTGCCGAGAGGGATGAAGAAGAACGATTTGACCGTGAAATCTTCGATAAAATGGCTGAGCTTGGATTGACTGGGATTCCATGGCCTGAGGAATACGGCGGAATCGGCAGTGATTACTTAGCATATTGCATAGCGATTGAGGAACTTTCCCGCGTTTGCGCATCCACTGGGGTGACTTTATCAGCCCATACTTCGCTCGCAGGATGGCCAATATATAAATTTGGGTCTGAAGACCAAAAACAAAAATACCTTCGCCCGATGGCACAGGGTGAAAAAATCGGTGCATACGGACTGACTGAACCTAGCTCAGGCTCAGACGCAGGCGGTATGAGGACGACTGCAAAGCTTGTAGGTGATGAATATGTCATCAGCGGTTCAAAAATCTTCATTACGAACGGCGGGATCGCGGATACTTATGTCGTCTTTGCATTGACGGACCCTGAATCGAAACAAAAAGGAACGAGTGCTTTTATCATTGAAAAGGACTTCCCAGGCTTCAGTGTTGGTAAAAAAGAGAAGAAGCTTGGGATCCGTTCATCACCGACCACGGAAATCATCTTTGATGAGTGTCGAGTGCCTAAAGAAAATCTCCTTGGAAAAGAAGGAGAAGGCTTTAAAATTGCGATGATGACGCTTGATGGCGGCCGTAATGGAATTGCAGCCCAGGCCGTAGGCATAGCCCAAGGTGCATTGGATGCCGCGGTTGATTATGCAAAAGAGCGCGTCCAATTCGGCAAGCCAATTTCTGCACAGCAAGGAATCGGCTTTAAATTGGCGGATATGGCAACGGGTGTTGAGGCTTCAAGGCTATTAACCTATCAGGCAGCGTGGTTGGAATCAGTGGGCCTTCCTTATGGAAAAGAGTCGGCGATGTCCAAACTTTTTGCTGGTGATACAGCAATGAAAGTGACGACGGAGGCCGTGCAGGTTTTCGGGGGTTATGGATATACAAAGGAATATCCAGTGGAGCGGTATATGCGCGATGCGAAAATAACCCAGATTTACGAGGGTACACAGGAAATTCAAAAGCTGGTCATCTCACGTATGGTTACTAAATAAGGTTGAAACTGAGGTTTTCCGATGAGGCACTGCCTTTACCGGAATTCCCTTTTCAATTTCTTCAGAATGTCTTTGAAAATTGAATAATGGGCTTTCAAAAGGAGTTTGGAAATGGAAAAAAGAGAGGTTCTTGCATCTGTAAAGGATGAGCGGCTGGTTGAAAAAAGGCGTACACAAATGATTAAAGGAGCGGTTACCCTTTTTAAGGAAAAGGGATTTCACCGTACGACTACCAGGGAAATTGCCAAAGCTGCAGGCTTTAGTATTGGAACATTATACGAGTATATCCGAACCAAGGAAGATATATTATATCTCGTTTGTGACTTTATCTATGATGAAGTCCAGGAAAAGCTTCAGAAAGAAATAGAACAGAGTGATGGGACACTTGAAAGTTTGAAGCTGACGATCGCCTATTTTTATAAAGTGATGGATGATATGCAGGACGAAGTGCTGGTCATGTATCAGGAAGTGAAGGCCCTGACGAAAGATGCTTTACCATATGTTCTGAACAAAGAAATTCGGATGGTTGGCATGTTCGAAAAAGTGATAACGAAATGTGTCGAGAATGGGGAGCTCTCGTTAACGGAAAAACAAATAAGCCTTGTTTCACATAACATTTTCGTTCAGGGACAGATGTGGAGTTTTAGAAGATGGGCTTTGCATAAACAGTATACGCTTCAAGAGTATGTTGAACTGCAGACGCAATTATTGATTCAAAATGTATCGGGTTTCAAAAAGCACTGATATAAATAAGTTTCAATAAGGAGGAGCTATATGAGTACAGTTGAGGTGTATAAACCGAAGAACCATATTAGATTCGTCACAGCTTCGAGTTTATTTGATGGGCATGACGCATCCATCAATATAATGAGGAGAATCCTTCAGTCCAGCGGGGCGGAAGTTATTCACCTAGGTCATAATCGTTCGGTAGAAGAGATCGTGAATGCGGCCATCCAGGAAGATGTTCAAGGCATAGCCATGTCATCTTACCAAGGCGGACATGTGGAATATTTTAAATATATGTATGACCTGCTGAAGGAAAAGGGAGCCGAGCACATTCGGATTTTTGCCGGGGGCGGCGGGGTCATCATCCCAAGGGAAATTAAAGAACTGCATGATTATGGGATCGCCCGTATTTTTTCGCCTGATGAAGGACGGGAATATGGGCTTCAAGGAATGATAAACGTATTGATGGAGGAATGTGATTTCTCGACAGTCAAACCATCTTTACAAGAACGTTTTGATGAATTGATTGCTGGGGGAACAAATGCCATTGCCCAATTTATTACCTTTGCCGAAAATAGACTCGATGTTTTACAGGAATCAGCGGCAGCGGTGGAGAGTCTTTTTGAGCAGATCAAGACTTCCGAAAAGAAGGTTCCCGTTCTAGGGATTACAGGGACTGGCGGCGCTGGAAAAAGTTCATTGACGGATGAATTGATACGAAGGTTCATTAACGAAATTCCAGACGAGAGGGTCGCCATCCTATCTGTGGACCCGACCAAACAGAAAACGGGCGGTGCCCTGCTGGGTGACAGGATCAGAATGAACTCAATCTTTTCAGAGCGTGTTTATATGCGGAGCCTAGCCACGCGCCATTCAAAAAGTGAGTTGTCTTTGGCGATAAAAGATGCCATTTCAGTCGTGAAGGCAGCCGGCTTCGATTTAATCATCGTCGAAACGAGCGGAATTGGTCAGGGAGATGCAGAAATTGCCGAAATATGCGATGTATCCATGTATGTAATGACGAGTGAATTCGGTGCACCTTCTCAACTTGAAAAAATCGATATGATTGATTATGCAGACTTGATAGTCATTAACAAATACGAACGCAAAGGCTCCGAGGATGCAAAAAACCAAGTTCAAAAGCAATACCAAAGGAGCCGTACACTTTTTGATCAAGATCCATCGGAAATGCCAGTATACGGTACGATCGCTTCCCAATTCAATGACCCGGGCACCAATGCATTATTCGCTGCACTGATTGAAAAGCTTAATGAAAAATCAGGGACGGTTTGGAGTACGTCCTTTTCGAAAGAAGCGGATGTTTACAAGCAAAATGTCATCATTCCCACTGACCGTCGGTATTATTTACGTGAAATCAGTGATACGGTCAGATCGTATCATAAGCGTGCGGCTGACCAGGTACGTATTGCCCGGAGGCTTTTCCAGCTTGAAGGGGCAATTGATGCAATTAAGGAAAATGATAACAATGACGAGATGGTGTCTTCTTTAGAAAAACTGAAAAAGGAAACCGCTTTGAATTTATCACCTGAATCTAAAAAAATCCTTTCTGGATGGATGGATTTAAAAGAAAAGTATGCAGGAGAGCAGTTTGTAACGAAAGTCAGGGATAAAGAAATCGTAACAAAGCTAAAAACCAAAAGTTTATCAGGTTTAATGATTCCGAGAGTATCACTGCCTAAATACGTGGATTATGGAGAGATCTTAGGATGGGTATTCCGTGAAAACGTTCCGGGCTTCTTTCCTTACACAGCGGGAGTCTTTCCATTCAAGCGTGAAGGGGAAGACCCGAAGCGGCAATTTGCCGGTGAAGGATCGCCCGACCGAACCAACAGGCGTTTTCATTATTTGTCAAAGGATGATACTGCTAAACGGCTTAGTACGGCTTTCGATTCTGTAACTTTATATGGCGAGGACCCTGATCACCGGCCTGATATCTATGGAAAGGTAGGGGAAAGCGGAGTCAGCATCTGTACGTTGGATGACATGAAAAAGCTGTATGCAGACTTTGACCTTTGCCACCCCTCAACATCTGTTTCCATGACCATCAATGGACCGGCACCAATCATTTTGGCCATGTATATGAATACTGCAGTCGATCAGCAGATTCAACGGAAAGAAGAAGAGTTAGGCCGTCCCCTTACTGAAGCCGAAGCTGAAGAAGTGCAGGCTTATACCCTTCAAACGGTACGCGGAACTGTTCAAGCGGATATTCTGAAAGAGGACCAAGGCCAGAATACATGCATCTTCTCTACGGAATTTGCTTTAAGGCTAATGGGGGACATTCAAGCATATTTCATCGATCGGAAAGTCAGGAACTACTACTCTGTATCCATTTCCGGTTATCACATTGCAGAAGCGGGTGCCAATCCCATTTCACAGCTGGCTTTTACATTAGCGAATGGCTTTACTTACATCGAATATTATTTAAGCCGCGGAATGAATATTGATGACTTTGCCCCGAATTTGTCGTTCTTCTTCTCAAATGGGCTCGACCCGGAATATACAGTTATCGGGAGGGTGGCAAGAAGGATTTGGGCGACAGTCATGAGGGATAAATATGGTGCGAATGACCGTAGCCAGAAGCTCAAATACCATATACAGACTTCTGGGCGCTCCCTTCATGCGCAGGAAATTGATTTTAATGATATCAGGACGACGCTTCAGGCTTTAATGGCACTGCAGGATAACTGTAACTCCCTGCATACTAATGCGTACGATGAAGCCATCACGACGCCTACCGAAGAATCCGTGCGCCGGGCAATGGCCATACAAATGATCATTACAAAGGAGCATGGTCTCTCAAAAAATGAAAACCCGATGCAAGGTGCCTTCATCGTAGAGGAATTGACGGATCTGGTTGAAGAGGCCGTCCTGCAAGAGTTCGATCGCATCAACGATCGAGGCGGTGTCCTGGGTGCAATGGAGACGCAGTATCAGCGCGGGAAAATCCAGGATGAATCGATGCATTACGAAATGAAGAAGCATACGGGAGAATTGCCGATCATTGGTGTCAATACGTATTTGAATCCAAATCCTCCTTCCGAAGAAGCGGTGAACAGCATGGAAATTGCCCGTGCAACAAAGGATGAAAAAGAAGGGCAAATCATGAATCTCCGGGCATTCCAGGAAAGAAATAAGGAGTTCACGGATGAGGCGCTAACTAAACTTAAATTGGCAGCCATGAATGGGGAAAATATCTTTGCCGAACTCATGAACTGCGTGAGAGTGGCCAGTCTGGGGCAGATAACGAGGGCGCTTTATGATGTAGGCGGTCAATATCGAAGGAATATGTAAAACCAAGAAGGGGCCCGAACGTTTAGGGGCCTCTTTTTTAAATAATTCCCCTCTTTTTTAACAAAATGAAGAATTTACCTTATAATTATTTGGAAAAGGGGCAAAAATGAAGAATCAGCCCTATTGGAGTTGAGGAAATGAACCTGAAAATGATTGGATTAATCTTAGGTTACATTCTTGCCATCATTTTTTTATTTGAACTGTATGAGCATCAACTGGGCGCCATTTCTTTTTTTATCCTGACGGTTGTCTTTTTTACCGCAGCCTATCGTCAGAAATCCAAAAAGAAAAAGGAATGATATTTACCTTTTTGGTTTTCTTTGAATGATAGACAATTAGGTAAATGTGTGAAAGTATCATATAGAACTAGCATAAACCCAATTAGATTGTTTATAATGGAGTATATGTCTAGCAGGAATTGTCGTTATTTTATCGAAATACTGTTTTAGATTATTTTTTTATGTGAAAAAACACGGAATTCAGTGTTTGAATAGAGAAGGGAAGTGCGGAATTTGAGTTTAAAACAATACTCAAAAGAGCAATTGTTGGAAATGTCCTTAATAGAGATGGCATATGATTTGTTAGTGGAAAGAAATGAACCGATTCCATTTAAAGACTTAATAAGTGAATTAGCTTCGCTGCACCATTTATCTAAAGCGGAAGTGGAAAAGAAAATTGCACAATTCTATACGGATTTAAATGTGGATGGCCGTTTCACTTCACTTGGAGACAACCGCTGGGGATTGAAAACATGGTACCCGGTTGACCAGATTGAAGAAGAAGTCGTACATGTTGTAAAACCTAAAAAGAAAAAGAAAGCCAAAAAGGCAGCTGTCGTTATCGACGATTTCGATGAACTGGAAGACGAAGACCTTGACTTTGAAGAAGATATCGATGATCTGGACGAAGATGAAGATGACGACGATGATGATATTCTAGGTTCTCCAGTCATCGACGAAGTGCTTTTGGATGATGACGTGGATGATGACGACGATCTGGAAGAAGAAATAATCGAAGATGATGCATTTGTCCTGGAAGATGATGAAGATGAAGATGAAGATGAAGACGCAGATGACTTGGATGAAGAGGATGAGAAATAAATAATCGCCCTTGACTTTTTGAGGCGAAATTTGTAGAATCATTTTTGGGCTCCTTAAAAAAGGACACAATGATTAAATTATATCGCTCCCTTACTTTTATTGTAAGCGGAGCGTTTTTGTTTTTAATGATGGAATGAATAAATGACATCATTTTTTTATTTTTAAAAATGATTTCTCGTAGAATTGTAAAAACTATAGAGAACATTATTATGTTTACGTCATTTAAGGAAATTTATTCTTGTTCATGTATCCTGCATGACTCTCACTAAAGACCTTTAAGTGATTAATGGTTTGTACTGGTTTACGGTTTTTTAGCTTTTAACCGCCCATGTGGCGGAAGATTCGATTCAGGTTCCGATTCAATGATGTGAAGAACAGAATTGGAAGAAAACATTCTATAGGAGGATATAAGATGACAAAATATATTTTTGTGACAGGTGGAGTAGTTTCTTCCTTGGGAAAAGGGATAACGGCCGCTTCTTTAGGTAGATTATTAAAAAATAGGGGATTGAATGTTACGATCCAGAAGTTTGACCCTTATATTAACTTGGATCCTGGTACGATGAGTCCATATCAACATGGTGAAGTGTTTGTAACGGATGATGGTGCTGAAACGGATTTGGATTTGGGACACTATGAGCGTTTCATTGATATCAACCTTGGTAAACACAGTAATGTGACTACAGGAAGGATTTATTCAACCGTCCTGAGGAAAGAACGCCGTGGCGATTATCTAGGTGGAACGGTTCAAGTCATTCCCCATATCACGAATGAAATTAAAGAACGCGTTTTCCGTTCTGGCAATGAAACGAATGCTGATATAGTCATCACTGAAATTGGCGGTACTGTAGGGGATATCGAGTCTCTTCCATTCCTTGAAGCGATTCGCCAAATCAAGAGTGATATCGGCATCAATAATGTTATGTATATCCATTGTACACTGGTTCCTTACATCAAAGCAGCTGGTGAAATGAAAACAAAACCGACACAGCATAGTGTAAAAGAATTACGCAGTCTTGGCATTCAGCCAAATATCATCGTTGCACGTACAGAAAGCCCGATTTCACAAGATATGAAGGATAAAATCGCTTTATTCTGCGATATCGATAAAAAATCCGTTATCGAATGTCTAGATGCGGATACACTTTACTCCATCCCTCTTGCGCTCCAAGCACAAAATATGGACCAAATCGTTTGTGACCACTTGCAATTGGACTGTGGCGAAGCGGATATGGAAGATTGGAAGGAACTAGTCAAAAAGGTGACTTCTTTATCGAAGAAAACGAAAATCGCCTTAGTCGGAAAATATGTTGAATTACAAGATGCTTATCTTTCTGTAGTGGAAGCACTTAAGCATGCTGGTTACGCATTTGATGCAGATGTTGAAATCAATTGGGTGAATTCCGAAGACGTAACGAAAGAAAATGTTGCTGAACTTCTTCAAGATGCAGATGGAATCCTTGTCCCTGGCGGATTTGGAGATCGTGGAATTGAAGGTAAAATTGCAGCGACCGAATTTGCCCGCACGACAAAGAAACCATTCTTCGGAATATGCTTAGGCATGCAGTTGGCGTCCATCGAGTATGCACGCAACGTCCTGGGATTGCCAGAAGCGCATTCAGCTGAAATTAAGGAAGATACTCCAGATCCAATCATCGATCTTCTTCCTGAGCAGAAGGATGTAGAAGATTTGGGCGGAACACTGCGTCTTGGTCTGTATCCATGTAAGCTTATTGAAGGAACTAAAGCATACGAAGCGTACAACGACGAGGTCGTTTATGAACGCCACCGTCACCGTTATGAATTCAATAACCACTACCGTCAAGCTATGGAAGAGGCAGGATTCGTGTTCTCCGGTACAAGTCCAGATGGTCGTCTAGTTGAAATCATTGAACTAAAAGATCATCCTTGGTTTGTGGCTTCTCAATTCCATCCGGAATTCACGTCACGTCCTAACCGTCCGCAGCCGCTATTCCGTGACTTTGTCGGTATGTCATTAAAGTACGGCAAAAATCTTTAATAAATAAAAAAACAGCCCATGTGGCTGTTTTTTTGTGTTTAGGATGAAGATATCATTCTTCATCTTCATATTCTCTTATGATTTCTTCAAGAGTGAATTTAATCCCATAATAAGCGAAAAGAGCGGCAATGAGGGTAGGGTACCCATATCGGCTTCCAGTTTCATCGGGAATCAATCCCCGTTGGATGCGTAGATCAATATGAACGTCAGCCAACTCCAAAAGAGAATCTTCTTCAGAAGGAACGGATGTAGAAACTGCAACAAATGGTATATCTTTTTCCTTGAGTTGTTTTGCCAGCATCAATGCTTCAGAATCGTCCGAATGGCGGCTGAATATAAGAAATCGATCTTCCCTGGAAATGGTTTCCCCTAATTCATATCTTTTTGCCTTGGGAAAGGGTTCTGCCCCATTTAAGGCCTCGGCAGTGACGCCCTGCATTTCACCAAAACCATGAATGAACACAGAACCGTCCCCAACCGCAGCCTGAGCAAGCAAGCGTCCGGCATCCTCCATTTCAAATGCCTCATTTTCAATCATTTTTTTAAATAAACCGCTTATCTGTGTCGAGAAAATTTTTAACATGATCAGGGACTCCTTTAAAAAATAATATACTTATTATAATGGACTTTCCTTTGCATTGACAGGTTTCAGGGTTATTGACCCGGAAGGGGTGAATTTACTAAATCGGTCGAAAAAACAAAAAAATTGAAATTCCTTTTAGCCATAAAGCAGGAATTTTGTTACAATTATCGAATATGAACATAGAAATCATGATGGAATATATGCGTTGGACCTCAAGTGATTTAACGCAATCTATGTAACTACCCTTTTTCGGGTATTATGGCCGAATAGGCAAATATATTTTATTGATGAATCGGGAAGGGGAGAGGTGATAAAATGCCAGGGAAAATATTGATTGTTGATGATCAATTCGGGATTCGTATTTTATTGAACGAGGTTTTACATAAAGAAGGGTATGAAACATTTCAAGCGGCTAATGGCATTCAAGCATTGGAAGTTCTAAATAATCATTCACCTGATCTGGTATTGCTGGATATGAAGATTCCGGGAATGGATGGCATTGAGATCTTGAAAAGGATGAAAGTCGTCGATCCGGACATCCGGGTTATCATCATGACGGCATATGGTGAACTTGATATGATTCAGGAAGCAAAGGATTTAGGGGCAATGACACACTTTGCAAAGCCGTTTGATATTGATGATATTAGAAAGGCCGTTCGAGAATACTTACCGATTCAATCAAGTTAACGGTCTTGAAAATTTTATATTATTGACGGGGAAATTGCCGCGGCTATCTTTTTTTAGATGGGCCGTGTTTTTTTGGAATAAAATTTGAGGCATGGAATAGTGCTAATTGTTGCTGTTTTTTTGATGTATTGATATCCTAAAAGAGGAGAGATATTCTGATTTATAAGCGTATGCTACTTTGGTTTTAGGGAATATCTAGAAAGAATTAACTTTAAAAATCATAACATCCACTACTAGGAGGAAATCAAATGCCTTTAGTTTCTATGAAAGATATGCTTAATAAAGCTCTTGATGAAAAATATGCAGTAGGTCAATTCAATATCAATAATCTTGAATGGACTCAAGCTATTTTAGCCGCTGCAGAACAAGAAAAATCTCCAGTCATCCTTGGTGTTTCCGAAGGTGCTGCCCGTCACATGGGTGGTTTTAAAACGACTGTCATGATGGTTCAAGGATTGTTGGAAGACATGAAAATCACTGTTCCTGTGGCGATTCACCTTGACCATGGTTCAAGTTTTGATAAATGTAAGGAAGCCATCGAAGCCGGATTCACTTCAGTAATGATCGATGCTTCACATCATCCGATCGATGAAAATATCGAAACAACCAAGAAGGTTGTCGAATTCGCTCACGCACGGAATGTTTCGGTTGAAGCGGAAGTGGGCACGGTTGGCGGACAAGAAGATGATGTAATCGCTGATGGAGTCGTATATGCAGACCCTCAAGAATGTGAACAGTTAGTTAAAGAAACGAATGTCGACTGTTTTGCTCCAGCTTTGGGATCCGTTCACGGACCATACAAAGGTGAACCTAACCTAGGCTATAAAGAAATGGAAGAAGTACGTGATTTAACGAAGAAACCTCTTGTTCTTCATGGCGGTACAGGCATACCTACGAAAGATATCCAAAAAGCCATTTCACTTGGAACATCAAAAATCAATGTGAATACGGAAAATCAAATTGTGTTCACAAAAGCGGTTCGTGAAATTTTGAATAACGATTCTGAAGTGTACGATCCACGTAAATACATGGTACCTGGCCGTGAAGCCATTAAAGAAACTGTCATCGGCAAAATACGTGAATTCGGTTCAAACGGCAAAGCATAATTTATAAACGTAACATAAGGGTTCCATCCCCTTAAATGTAAGATGATGATAAAGGCAATATTCCCATTGGGGGGGCTCCCCCCTAATGGTTTCTTTTAGATGCAGGGCTGAATCCGGGCTCCATTTTTAGAACAATTAGAATTCAGAGGCATATAGGGAAATAAAAAATCGATTACATACGGAGGATATTTTATGAAATTCTTTATAGATACAGCAAACATGGAAGAAATCAAACAAGCGCACGAACTTGGCGTTTTAGCAGGCGTTACGACTAACCCGTCCCTTGTTGCAAGAGAAAAGGGAGTTTCTTTCCATGACCGGCTAAAAGAAATCACAAGCCTTGTTAAGGAGTCCGTTTCTGCTGAAGTCATTGCGCTTGATTTTGAAGGAATGATGGCTGAAGCCAAGGAACTCGTTGCCATTGCACCTAATATCACGATTAAAGTGCCAATGACCCCAGATGGCTTGAAGGCTGTTTCAGCACTTACAAAACAAGGTGTCAAAACGAATGTCACGCTTATTTTCAGTGCCAACCAAGCTTTATTGGCAGCTAGGGCAGGAGCAACTTATGTATCGCCATTTTTAGGACGCTTGGACGACATTGGCCAAAATGGACTTGATTTAATTTCGGATATTGCCGACATATTTGCAATCCATGATATCAATGCTGAGATCATTGCAGCTTCCATCCGCCATCCAATGCATATTACAGAAGCGGCTCTTAAAGGGGCACATATTGCAACGATCCCTTATAAAGTTTTAATGCAATTATTCCACCACCCATTAACGGATAAAGGGATTGAAGCCTTCTTGAACGATTGGAATTCACGTACTGAAGCATAATGCCTTGCCGCTAAGTCGCTATAGATTGCACCTTTTTAATAAAATTAACATAAATTAGAAATTTTTATCTTTTTTTTACATGAATTTTCTACTTTTGTGTAAACTAAAGAACTAGATAGTAAATGTTGTCGGATTATGCAATTTTCCTGTGGTAAAATATTACTTTTGAAAGTAGCTTCTAAGTGCTTAGCGTGGAAGGGAGTTTATTATGGAAAAACTTAAAATTGCCGGTGGCTATCCTTTAAAGGGAAGCATTCGTGTCAGCGGAGCAAAAAATAGTGCGGTTGCCCTTATTCCGGCAACAATTTTAGCGGACTCTCCCGTAACGATTGAAGGCCTGCCTGATATCTCGGATGTACAGATGCTGAAAGCATTAATGGAGGAAATTGGCGGTGAGGTATCCTTTGATGAAGGAGAAATGACAGTCAATCCAAGCAGGATGATTTCAATGCCTCTCCCCAATGGAAGGGTCAAGAAGTTACGTGCCTCTTATTATTTGATGGGGGCAATGCTTGGTAAATTCAAAAAGGCAGTGATTGGCTTGCCTGGAGGCTGCCATTTAGGACCCCGTCCGATAGATCAGCATATTAAGGGGTTCGAAGCACTAGGCGCTCAAGTGACGAATGAACAAGGAGCCATTTACCTTAGGGCGGACGAGCTCCGGGGAGCACGCATATATTTGGATGTCGTTAGTGTAGGGGCAACGATCAACATCATGCTTGCCGCCGTTTTGGCCAAAGGCCGCACAGTGATTGAAAATGCCGCGAAAGAACCGGAAATCATTGATGTTGCCACACTGTTGACCAATATGGGAGCGAAAATAAAGGGTGCAGGAACGGATATCATTCGTATTGATGGTGTGGAAAGTTTGCATGGGTGCAAGCATACGATCATACCGGATCGGATTGAGGCCGGTACTTTCATGATTTTAGCCGCTGCTGTTGGTGAAGGGATTCTGATTGATAATGTCATTCCCCAGCATCTGGAGTCATTGACTGCCAAATTGAGGGAAATGGGGATTAATATTGAAGCGGGTGATGACCAGATATTTGTCTCACCGGGAGAAAAATATAAAGCCGTTGATATCAAGACATTGGTTTACCCTGGATTCCCAACAGATCTTCAGCAACCTTTCACTTCCCTCTTAACAAAAGCAAGCGGTTCTAGCATGGTGACCGATACGATATACGGTGCACGGTTTAAACATATTGATGAACTGCGACGCATGAATGCGAAGATCAAAGTCGAGGGCAGAGCAGGCATCGTCGATGGTCCTGTCCAACTTCATGGGGCAAAAGTGAAGGCAAGCGATTTACGTGCCGGAGCAGCTCTTGTAATCGCTGGTTTAATGGCTGAGGGGATTACGGAAGTGACTGGGCTTGAACATATAGATCGCGGATATAGCCATCTTGTTGAAAAACTTTCAGGTTTGGGAGCGACGATTTGGCGTGAAGAAATGACGAAAGAAGAAGTGGAGCAGCTTAAAAGCTGATCCCTTTTCTTGTTACCTCATTGTGTTACTATATATGATATAATGTGTTATACTAATATATAAATAAATCATGCTAGTGTACATGAGGGGGAACCGGAAATGGAAAGAAGTTTATCGATGGAGCTTGTCCGCGTAACAGAGGCGGCGGCACTGAATTCAGCTCGTTGGATGGGAAGAGGAAAGAAAGACGAAGCAGATGATGCAGCAACAACTGCAATGCGGGATGTTTTCAATACTATTCCCATGCAAGGAACGGTTGTAATCGGTGAAGGGGAAATGGATGAAGCGCCAATGCTTTATATTGGTGAAAAACTTGGTACTGGTCTTGGGCCGCTAGTGGATGTTGCTGTTGATCCTTTGGAAGGAACGAACATCGTTGCATCTGGCGGCTGGAATGCATTGGCTGTATTGGCGATAGCCGATAAGGGGAACTTGCTTCATGCCCCGGATATGTATATGGATAAAATAGCTGTCGGACCCGAGGCTGTTGGCCAGATTGATATCAATGCTTCCGTATTGGACAACCTGAAAGCGGTAGCCAAGGCAAAGAATAAAGATATCGAAGACGTGGTTGCAACAGTATTGAACCGTGATCGTCATTCGAAGATCATTCATGAACTTCGTGAGGCGGGGGCACGTATCAAGTTGATCAACGATGGAGATGTAGCTGGAGCCATAAATACGGCCTTCGATCTTACCGGTGTTGATATCTTATTCGGTTCTGGCGGAGCTCCGGAGGGAGTTATTGCAGCCGTTGCCTTGAAATGCCTTGGAGGGGAAATTCAGGGTAAGCTTGTTCCTCATAGCGATGAAGAAGTGGAGCGCTGTGGAAAAATGGGCCTTGATTTAGGAAAAGTCCTCAGAATGGAAGACCTTGTTCGCGGAGATGACGCAATTTTTGCTGCAACAGGTGTGACTGATGGAGAACTTCTACGCGGTGTACAATTTAAAGGACATTACGGTGAAACTCAATCCGTGGTCATGCGTGCTAAATCCGGTACCGTTCGATTCATTGATGGGCGTCACAGTCTTAAGATTAAACCGAATGGCTTGATTGACTGATAGCATATTTTAGAAAAATCACTTTTAAAAAGCGAGCGGTTTCAGCGCTCGCTTTCTCTTTAAAAAAATTTAAGTTGAATAATTAAAATAAAAAAAGTAAAATAAAGCTTGGTCTACTATTAATAAATTGAAAATCTGCCCTTTCACTCCAAACTTCAAGAAGCCTTCAAATAATTTTCTTCTTTACATGTAAAAATGTATCATCCTTTCTAAGAAAACTCTGGTCGGGTACATGGATTGCGGTTTTTCTTCCATCTAACAAACCATTTCTTTTTCAGTATGGGTGAAAACGTTTAATTAATAAAAGTGTGGTGTCATAATGAATTTAACTATTTCTAATTTAGAAAACATGAAACTAAAGGATCTATATGAGCACGCGCGTGAATATAAAGTTTCCTATTACAGCAAACTTTCAAAAAAGGAACTTATATTCGCTATCCTGAAAGCGCAAGCTGAGCAGGATGGTCTCCTATTCATGGAGGGCGTTTTAGAGATCATACCTTCAGAGGGCTTCGGTTTCCTGCGTCCAATTAATTATTCTCCAAGCTCGGAGGATATTTATATTTCTGCTTCACAGATCCGCAGGTTCGATTTGCGAAATGGAGATAAAGTGTCCGGTAAGGTAAGGCCTCCAAAAGAAAACGAGCGCTATTATGGATTGCTGCATGTCGAAGCAGTCAATGGCGATAATCCGGAATCGGCTAAAGAGCGTGTCCACTTCCCGGGTTTAACGCCGCTGTATCCAAACAGGCAAATTAAACTGGAAACGACACCGAAGAACTTATCGACCAGGATCATGGATGTGCTGGCACCGGTCGGTTTTGGGCAGCGTGGTCTGATTGTCGCACCGCCAAAAGCCGGTAAAACGATGCTTATCAAGGAAATTGCCAATGCGATAACCACAAACCATCCCGAATCGGAATTGATTGTGCTGTTGATCGATGAACGCCCGGAAGAAGTGACGGACATTGAACGTTCCGTCGCAGGAGACGTGGTAAGTTCAACTTTCGATGAAGTGCCGGAAAACCATATCAAGGTGGCTGAGCTGGTATTGGAACGAGCCATGCGCCTTGTGGAGCATAAACGGGATGTCATCATATTAATGGACAGCATCACCCGGCTTGCCCGTGCATACAACCTTGTCATTCCGCCGAGCGGGCGTACACTATCAGGGGGTATTGACCCTGCTGCATTCCACCGTCCAAAACGCTTTTTCGGTGCGGCGAGGAATATCGAGGAAGG
Organism: Peribacillus sp. NPDC056705; assembly: GCF_043656335.1. NCBI lineage: Bacteria > Bacillati > Bacillota > Bacilli > Caryophanales > Bacillaceae > Peribacillus > Peribacillus sp. NPDC056705. The sequence continues at coordinate 147,241 of NZ_JBHTYI010000001.1, forward strand.
CGGCAGCCTTACGATCCTTGCTACAGCATTGGTAGATACGGGTTCAAGAATGGACGATGTCATTTATGAAGAATTTAAAGGTACGGGCAATATGGAGCTGCATTTAGATCGTGCACTTGCCGAAAGACGCATCTTCCCGGCAATCGATATTCGTCGCTCGGGCACTCGTAAAGAAGAATTGTTAATTCCGAAGGATCGCCTGGATAAACTATGGGCCATTAGGAAAACGATGTCAGATTCGCCTGATTTCTCGGAGAAATTCCTTCGCCGTCTAAAACAGACAAAGGGTAATGAAGAATTTTTCAGTAAGCTGGATGAAGAGATGACAGAAATGAAAAAGGGGCCAGCGAGCGTAAAACGTTCTTAAACCCTGTAAGAAACAAACAGTTGCACAACTAGTCTTAAGTTGTTATAATGAGTTCATGTGTTTTTACAATAAATGTGAGGGTGCTATTCCCTCAACTTGAAGTATATAACTCTGTTTCGAATGATTCAGGGCATAAGGAGCTGAAAAGAATGAAAACTGGAATTCATCCAAATTATAAGCTTTCAAAAGTAATTTGCTCTTGCGGAAACACTTTTGAAACTGGTTCAGTTAAAGAAGAGATCAAAGTTGAGACTTGTTCAGAATGCCACCCATTCTATACTGGTCGTCAAAAATTCGCTGAAGCTGGCGGACGTGTTGATCGTTTCAACAAAAAATACGGTATTAAATAAGCCGGACTTTTTAAAAAACAGGCAAGTATTTTTCTTGCCTGTTTTTTCTTTTCCATAAACAAGTAAGAATTTATATAAAGCCGGGTCGACTTCAATTATGGTCAAGGGATCGACAGGTGGAAGGGAGTAGCTGTTTCCATGTATGTAATGAAACAAACAGGCTGGATCGAGCTTATTTGCGGAAGCATGTTTTCAGGTAAATCTGAGGAATTGATTAAACGAGTCAGCCGTGCTCAATTTGCTAAAGAGCAAATAGCTGTATTTAAACCAGCTATTGATAATCGCTATGCGGAAGAGGCTGTCGTATCACATAATGGCTCGTCTGTGATGGCAAAACCGATTGCCCATTCAACGGATATTTTTAAGTATTTGGACAAGCCCCTGGATATCATTGCAATAGATGAAGTGCAATTTTTTGATCATGAAATCATCGGGGTTGCCCAGCATCTTGCGGACAGCGGTTATCGAGTGATCATGGCTGGACTCGATCAAGATTTCAGAGGTGAGCCATTCGGTCCTATGCCTGTTCTATTATCGCTTGCAGAATCGGTGACTAAGCTGCAGGCTGTGTGTGAAGTGTGCGGATCGCCTGCGAGCAGGACACAGCGATTGATAGATGGGGAGCCGGCCTCCTATGATGAGCCGATCATCCTTGTGGGTGCATCGGAATCATACGAGCCCCGCTGCCGCCATCATCACGAAGTTCCGGGTAAGCAGGCTGTTGGGATTAAAGAACATATTTGAATGATGGTGCCCTATGATCCACTGAGATCGTAGGGTATCTTTTTTATGAAGAAATGGTTGGGAAGAATTATAAGGGGCGGAAAAACTGCTGGAGGTTGCATGACCAATACATGGAAGGGAAATAAAAGATAAATATTGCCCCATTTTGGGCAGGCTAACGGGGAAATGTTCTTCTTAACCAGTCAAAATGGAGGGAAAAAATATGAAATCGAAACTGCTTATTATGACGGCCTTTCTGCTTGCTGTACTAACGGCATGCGGCCAGAATGACAATGCAATAAATAATGATTCGGAATATGGGGATCAATCCCGTGATGGCAGGGATTTTGTTGGCAAGGGTTTAAATCAGGTATCCAATAAGGATTGGGACAATGAAACGGAACGGCCATCAGATCAGGTCCTCAACACCCCTCATCATACATCCAATAATTCTCCATCCATGGGGCAGCAAATTGATAAAATCCGCGAAGTCATCGAATCGGAAACTAATTATGAGGCGGGCTCCGTTTGGTTTAATGGAAATACCATACATGTTACAGTCCATGATAAAGGCAAAATCAAGACGGAAAAAGAAAGAAATGAGGAATTGCAGCGAATACAAGGCATGATAAACAGGGTTGTGCCACAATATAATTTAGATGTCAAATTAGAGAAATAACGACATTTTTGAATCCTCTTTGACGTTGATTATTCACCTATACTATAATTAACCTAGAAGTGAACTGAGCTGGGGCACTAAGTACGTATTTATAGTTAGAAAAGATGGATTACTTCCAATTCGTTTCAGATGTTTTGGAAAATTTATGAGGTGAATAATTTGTTTGATCGTTTACAAGCAGTAGAAGATAGATATGAAAGATTGAATGAACTATTGAGTGACCCGGAGATCATTAATGACTCTAAGAAGCTAAGGGAATATTCTAAGGAGCAATCCAGCATTCAAGAGACCGCATCGACTTATAAGGAATATAAAGCGGTTCGTGAGCAACTCCAGGAAGCGAAAGCTATGATGGAGGAGAAACTTGATGCGGAAATGCGTGAAATGGTAAAAGAAGAGATCAATGAACTTGATGAGACCATACAAGGCCTTGAGGGTAAACTGAAAATATTGCTTATTCCGAAGGACCCTAACGATGATAAAAACGTGATCATGGAGATTCGCGGAGCGGCAGGCGGAGATGAGGCAGCCTTATTTGCGGGTAGTCTATACCGAATGTATAGCCGTTTTGCCGAGGTGCAAGGTTGGCGGACCGAAGTCATTGAAGCCAGTCCTACAGGGCTTGGCGGCTACAAGGAAATCATATTCATGATTAATGGCAATGGTGCTTATTCAAAATTGAAGTTCGAAAATGGAGCGCATCGCGTTCAGCGGGTACCTGAAACTGAATCAGGCGGACGGATTCATACATCTACAGCCACGGTTGCCGTTTTACCTGAAGCTGAGGAAGTGGAAGTTGAAATCCATGATAAGGATATTCGTGTCGATACCTTTGCATCAAGTGGTCCTGGAGGGCAAAGTGTCAATACGACAATGTCGGCGGTGCGCTTGACTCATATTCCGACTAATACGGTTGTATCCTGTCAAGATGAAAAATCACAAATCAAGAACAAAGAAAAAGCAATGAAGGTTTTGCGTGCCAGGGTGTACGATAAAATCCATCGCGAAGTACAGGCGGAATATGATCAAAATAGGAAGCTTGCCGTTGGAACGGGCGATCGATCCGAAAGGATTCGCACTTATAACTTCCCGCAAAACCGAGTTACCGACCACCGTATTGGTTTAACGATTCAAAAACTGGATCAAATCATGGAAGGTAAACTGGATGAAGTCGTTGATGCATTAATCATGGAAGACCAATCTTCAAGGCTGGAAAATGCAGATGAGTAACTCTGCCGTGAAAGTGTTCGGAGCCCTTAAATGGGCTTCTTCTTTTTTAAAGGAAAATGATCGTGATGCCAATGCTGGGGAAATCCTGTTACAGCACTTTTTAAAACAAACTCGCTCCCAAATGCTGGCCAACCTTCATGATGAGCTTAGTGAAGCGGTTTTTGGGCAATTTAAGGCCGCTATTGAGCTGCATGCTGAGGGAACGCCCATCCAATATATTATCGGCCATGAAGAATTTTATGGACGGACCTTCTTTGTGAATGAAGAAGTGCTCATTCCGAGACCTGAAACAGAAGAATTGATTTATTATGCTTTACGTAAAATCCCAGCCATTTTTATGGAGGGACAGAAGCTTTGTTTAGCTGATATTGGGACCGGCAGCGGCGCAATCGCCATAACGATGAAACTTGAAAAATCAAACTTATTGGTGACGGCCACGGACATAGCGGAACCATCGCTTGAGGTGGCGCGGAAAAATGCCGAATTGCTTGGTGCCGAAGTGGAGTTCATGCAAGGTGATTTGCTTTTGCCTTTCATAAACAAAAAACAGAAGGTGGACGTCCTTTTATCGAATCCGCCATATATACCAGATGATGATCATGAATCCATGTCAGTAGTCGTGACAGGTCATGAACCGCATCGTGCATTATTTGCCGGTATCGATGGGCTGGATTTTTACCGCCGCTTTATGGAGCAGTTACCTCTGATCATGAAGGTGCCTGGGCTGATCGGTTTTGAAGTGGGCACTGGACAGGGTGAGGCGGTTGCCGATTTATTGAAGCGAGCCTTTCCTGCTGCAGAAGTATCCATTACAAATGACATTAATGAAAAAGATCGAATGGTCTTCGCTGTATTAAAGTGATCCGTCTTCCTATGTGAGACGGATTTTTTTATGGAAACCACCCTTATTATCCTTTGGAATCTATATTTCCAGCTATCAATTTTTTTATTTTTTACTAGTTTAAGATAGCTGGAAAATGGTGAGACTAATTCATGTGAGGGGGCGAAGGCGATGAAAACTAAACATTTAGCCATTATTTATCTATTAATCTTAACTATAGGAACAATCGTAAGTATATATATGCCTAAAGCGGAGATGGTCGGTGCAGAAGATACGAAGGTGATCCCGGATGAGGCGATTCGTCTGAGGATACTTGCTAATAGTGATGCAGAAAAGGATCAAGCGGTTAAACGGCTGATTAGGGATGAGGTAAATGAAGATATCACAAAGTGGGTCGAGGAACTTACTTCTTTGGATGAAGCGAGGGATGTGATCACCTCGCATCTGCCGGATATCCAAGCGACGGCTGAGGCAGTTATAAAGGAACAGGGTATGGAGCAGTCAGTTAAAGTGGATTTTGGACAAGCGGAATTTCCGACAAAACTCTACGGGCAGTATTTATATCCGGCAGGGGATTATGAAGCGGTGATTATCACGCTTGGGGAAGGGGAAGGCGCAAATTGGTGGTGTGTTCTATTTCCCCCATTATGTTTCCTGGATTTTTCAAATGGGACGGCTGTAAGCCAAAGTCCGATTGTCGAGGATGAGGGTGAAGGATCGTTGAATTCGGAAGGGAAGGCGCATGCTGCAACAAATGAAGAGGGTGAGCCCGTTGCAGCGGAAGAAGTTGAAGAAGAAGTGCTGGTTGAAAAGGAAAAAGGGCCCGAGGAAGTGGTTGAAGAAAAGGTAGTCGAGGGGAGCGTAAAAGAAGTATCGGAAGGAACGCTAAAAGAAAACGATACAGAGCCGGGAGTAAAGGAAGAAGTGACAGAAGTAAAAGACAAGGAACAAGTGACGAAAAAAGCCATTGATGGGAATGTTGAAGAAAACCAGGTTGAACTTGCGGCATCCGATAAACAAGGTCAACAATTATATGAAGGGGAAAGGGAGCCTGAGGTGGAAGTGAAGTCCCTGTTTGCAGAAATCTTCAATGATCTATTTTAAAAAGGGGGCAGCTGCCCTCTTTTTTTAAAATCAGATAATTTCGTAAACATATCCACAGGGTTATTAACAAAAAATCAAAAAAGTCTGTCATTAATCATTAATATCCACAAACTTATCCACGGATTCGATGTGGTTATCCCCAATTTGTGGATAACACTTGAATTATGTGAATACTTCTTTTATACTTTCAAAGTATCTTAAAGTGAATTTATTACAATAATTTGAGAATATCGTTCATATAAAAGCAATTATATAAAATAAGAAACGTTAAAAGGCGATGGTGTTCAAGATGAAAACGAAAATTTGGTCAGTGGATAAAAATGTGGATAATTTACAAAGTTATCCCCAGATTACAAAATCAGCTGAATTATTAAGGGCAAATCAAGTGGTGGCTTTTCCTACAGAGACCGTTTATGGACTGGGGGCGAATGCCAAAAATGACGAGGCGGTCAAAAAAGTGTTTGAAGCGAAGGGGCGTCCGAGTGATAATCCTTTGATCGTTCACATAGCCTCCGATGACCAGTTGTCAGGTATTGTAGAAGAGATTCCGGAACAGGCCAAGAAGCTGATGGCGGAATTTTGGCCTGGTCCTTTGACTTTGATCATGAAAAGAAAACCGGGCCAGTTATCAAACCTTGTGACAGCTGGATTGGACACGGTGGCTGTCAGGATGCCAGATCATCAGGTTGCCCTAGGCCTTATTCGTGCAAGTGATTTGCCCATTGCGGCACCAAGTGCAAATACTTCCGGGAAACCAAGCCCCACTTCAGCGAAACATGTTGAAGATGACTTGATGGGCCGGATTGCAGGCATAGTCGATGGCGGGACTACGGGTGTGGGCTTAGAATCCACAGTACTTGACTGCACTGTGGAAGTACCTGTTATTTTAAGGCCAGGCGGGGTGACCCTGGAACAGCTGGAAGCGGTAATAGGGGAAGTCAGGCAAGATGTCGCATTGAAGAATCAGGAAACGGCGCCAAAAGCCCCGGGCATGAAGTATACCCACTATGCTCCGAAGGCCCCTCTATATTTAGTCAAGGGTAATCAAGCTTTCCTTCAGAAGCTTGTGGATGCAAAAAGAACTGACGGGTTAAAGGTGGGCATCATAACGGCTTACGAACATCAACAGGATTATAAGGCGGATTATGTGGTTGTCCCAGGTTCATTAGCGGATTTACATACTGTTGCAACAGGCTTATATGATGCTTTAAGACAGTTTGACGAGCTGGAGGTCGATGTCATTTTTAGTGAAATGTTTCCTGACCATGGAATAGGAGCGGCGGTCATGAACCGGCTTGAGAAGGCTGCAGGTCATCAAATCATCAAGGAATATGTGTAATAAGAACTGATTTATCCTTCTATTTCTTTTCGGACATGCATAACATGTAGTAGGCACGTCCGAGGGGGATTTGAATGAATACATTTGCTGGAGAAATCATCACCTTATTGCTAATGGCATTCGCGCTGGGAATGGATGCCTTTTCAGTTGGCCTTGGAATGGGAATGTTTAAGCTAAGGTTGAGGCAAATATTGTTTATAGGGCTGATAGTTGGCATTTTTCATATTTGGATGCCCTTGCTTGGAATGGGGGCAGGCCGTTTCATTTCAGAAAAATTCGGGACCTTTGCTACATACGCCGGCGGTCTGTTGCTGATCATTCTTGGTATACAGATGTTTATCCCTGGTAAAAAGGATGGAGCCGGTGCCAGGGAAAATAAGATGCTGGCTCCTGTCGGGAAAGGTCTATTCATTTTTGCTTTAGGGGTAAGCCTGGATAGCTTCTCGGTAGGATTGACACTGGGAATTTACGGTGCAAAAACGATTTTAACCGTTCTTTGTTTTGGGTTTGCCGCCACCCTATTAACGTGGGCAGGCCTTTTACTGGGTAGAAAAATGCAGGGCTTGCTTGGCGTGTATAGTGAGATTCTTGGCGGAAGCATCCTGTGTGCGTTTGGATTGAAATTATTGTTCGCTTTTTGATCCGCTTGAATTCATATCGTTCCTTCCTCAACTGTTCCAATTACTGGAGCGGTTTTTTATTTTACTTCGGACATAATGAGAGTGATTTTTTTGACTATAATAAACGGGCGATAGCTTATAATAAATAAAAAAGGAGGCGTTAAAATGATCCGAGTATTATTTGTATGTACAGGTAACACGTGCAGAAGCCCGATGGCAGAAGCGATATTGAAACATAAGAATATTGCGGGTGTTGAAGTGAAGTCCGCAGGCGTGTATGCTTCATCAGGCCAGGATGCTTCGCTGCATGCTAAAAATGTATTGGTTGAAAATGACATAGTGCATAATCATCATTCAACGCCCTTATCCGAGAAGGAAATGGAATGGGCGACTCATATTTTCACCATGACGGAAGGGCATAAATCTGTCATTACCCATGCATACCCCCAAATGATCGATAAGACTTTTACTTTAAAAGAATTCGTTATTGAGGATAAATATGATAGAGATATAATAGATCCGTTTGGCGGTTCTGAAGGCATTTACCGGGAAACGTTCAGGGAGCTGCAGGAATTAATAGAAGAATTGGTCAAAAGGCTTAAAGAATGAAAGGGTACATAATGTGGTCGCTGCAGTAAAAGATATTACTAAGCTTGTTGACCGTCTATGCAAAGTGTAAGATTAAGGCAGTCCCAAGAAGTGGCTGCCATTGCAGAATAAGCATCTGCTGGAGCGGAAGAAGTGACGGTCAGGACAAGCGAATATGTTCTAGTCAAGGAAAATGTCGAAAAATCGGCAATGGAAATTTTAAAGTGAAAGCGGAAAAGGGTTAACAGGACCATTACCCGCTTTCACACTTGACATTTTACTGCAGGAGGCCCGAGTTGGTTTCCTGCTTCTTTGCGGGGAAAAAGGATGGACATCCTTTATCTTTTCATAATTTTGTGACACAATAAAATTAAATGAAAAAGCTAGAGGAGGATTATGATGAAAGTTGCGATTGCTTCGGATCATGGTGGTATACATATCCGTGAAGAAATAAAGACTTTATTGAATGAGTTACAGATTCCATTTGAGGATTTTGGCTGTGAATGCAGTACGTCGGTGGATTATCCTGATTATGCCTTGCCGGTTGCTGAAAAAGTGGCACGGGGTGAGTTCGATAGGGGCATTTTAATCTGTGGAACAGGAATTGGAATGAGCATTGCTGCCAATAAAGTCAAAGGAATACGATGTGCATTGGTTCATGATGTCTATAGTGCGAAATTGACCCGTCAGCATAATGATACCAATATGTTAGCGATGGGGGAACGTGTCATTGGCCCGGGTCTTGCCAGGGAAATTGCCCAAACATGGCTGACTTCGGAATTTGAAGGCGGGCGTCATCAAAACAGGATTGGTAAGATTGCGGAGTATGAAGGTAAACATAGCTAATTTCCATGATTTTTTGGAGAGAACCCTTTTCTACCGATAGCAAGTTTTCTTATTGAAAGGATGCGTTTTCATGACAATTGATGCTACATCTTCAAATGAGCTTGAGATATGGGAAAACCAGTTTCGGGAACTTTTACATGAGTTTCAAGAACAGACAGCTTTAAAAGAGAAACAGCTACTGGTGATCGGCTGCAGTACAAGTGAAGTGATCGGGAAAAGGATCGGTACTGAAGGTACGCTCGATGTTGCAGGGATGATTTTTTCCGTAGTTAGGGATTTTCAAGGAAAAACGGGTGTTCAGGTTGCCTATCAATGTTGTGAACATCTAAACAGGGCCTTGGTTTTACAAAGGGAAACCGCGGTTCGATATGATTATGAAGAAGTTTCGGTTGTACCTGTAAGAACAGCTGGGGGATCGATGGCGACGTATGCCTATCAGCAATGGAAAGATGCTGTCGTTGTCGAGCATATTAAAGCGGATGCGGGGATTGACATTGGGGACACCTTCATTGGCATGCATCTGAAGCATGTGGCGGTTCCGATTCGCTCTGCCATTAAGGAAATAGGGCATGCACATGTGACCATGGCAAAAACACGTCCGAAACTGATTGGCGGGGAGCGGGCCGTTTATCAGGACTTTTCTGATAACAAGAGTTGTACTTAATGGGTAAGGGGGACAGCATTTCTCGGATGGGGGATGCTGTTTTTTAATTGAATGAGAGCGAAATTGTAAAGCCCAAGATAAGGTTTACAAAAAATCATTACTTTATAATGCTAATAGAATAGTGATTTTGCTTATGAAATATAGGGTGAAAGAGCTAATTAGCATAATTTTGATGTTAAATACGAACGTTATTAAAAGAAAAAACATTTAACGTTCGATAAAATTAGACTATCGCTTCTAAATTAGACATGTTAAAATGGAGTAGAATTTTCTAAAAACTATTGGTAAGGCTTTTTCATGCTTTTTTGAAGGCATGTTGCACATAAATACTAAAAAGCGAATCACGCACAATTTGAGGAGGAATTACGGAATGAATCGTTTAGCAAAGCAAGATGAGCAAGTGTTTAACGCAATTCAACTGGAATTAGGGCGTCAAAGAAGTAAAATTGAGCTTATTGCTTCTGAAAACTTCGTGAGTGAAGCTGTCATGGAAGCACAAGGATCGGTCTTGACTAATAAGTATGCAGAAGGATACCCTGGAAAACGTTACTATGGCGGATGTGAGTATGTAGACATCGTTGAAGATCTAGCACGTGAGCGTGCGAAAGAAATTTTCGGAGGGGAGTATGTGAACGTACAGCCCCACTCTGGAGCTCAAGCCAATATGGCCGTTTACTTTACTGTTCTTCAAACTGGAGACACAGTGCTTGGGATGAACCTTTCGCATGGAGGTCACTTAACACATGGAAGTCCAGTTAACTTCAGTGGCGTTAACTATAATTTTGTTGAATATGGTGTAGACGAAAAAGATCACCGTATCGATTACAATGATGTATTGGAAAAAGCGCGTCAGCACAAACCGAAATTGATCGTAGCGGGTGCAAGTGCATATCCGCGTGAAATTGATTTCAAGCGATTCCGTGAAATTGCAGATGAAGTCGGGGCTTATTTAATGGTCGATATGGCGCATATTGCAGGTTTGGTTGCGGCTGGATTACATCAAAGCCCGATTCCTTATGCTGACTTTGTAACGACAACCACTCATAAAACACTTCGCGGACCACGCGGAGGGATGATCATCTGTAAAGAAGAATTCGGTAAGAAAATCGATAAATCCATCTTCCCTGGAATTCAAGGCGGCCCGTTGATGCATGTAATATCCGCTAAGGCTGTTGCATTCGGCGAAGCGCTTCAAGATGAATTTAAAGTATATGCGCAAAAAATCATCGATAATGCTAAACGTTTGGGCGAAGGTTTGAAGAAAGAAGGGTTCACCCTTGTTTCTGATGGAACGGACAATCACTTGATTCTTCTTGATGTGCGCTCTACTGGATTAACGGGAAAAATCGCAGAACACGTTTTGGATGAAATCGGTATTACCGTGAACAAAAATGCGATTCCTTATGACCCGGAAAAACCATTCGTTACCAGCGGTATACGCATTGGGACTGCGGCGGTGACATCACGTGGCTTCGGATTGGAAGACATGGATGAAATAGCTGCAATCATCGGACTTGTTTTGAAAAATAATGAAGACACAGCTAAACTTGAAGAAGCAAAACAGCGTGTTGAATCATTAGCGAACAAATTTGAATTATACCCTTCATTGTAATATCGTAGCTGCTCCCTTTTAAAGGGAGCGGTTTTTTTGTATCTTATGTAAGGCTGGTGTTAGAAGAATCCGAATAGTGAAAATAGGTCTGACATCTAAACCTTTATTGAAGATTGAAACATTTTTCTGTAAAATAGGTTGAAGTGAATTTTAAAAGACACGAAAATTTTTCTATTCGATTAGGGAAATCATAAAAAAGCGCAAAACTAAGCAATGGAATTGGAGAGATGCTAAATGGGAAAAGTTTATGTTTTCGATCACCCGTTAATTCAACACAAATTAGCCTATATACGTGATATAAATACAGGAACAAAAGAATTCCGTGAACTAGTGGATGAAGTTGCATCATTGATGGCATTTGAAATCACGAGGGATATGCCACTTGAAGAGGTGGAAATCCAAACGCCTGTAAGCACAGCGAAAGTGAAAATGCTTTCTGGTAAAAAAGTGGGTATCGTCCCGATTTTACGTGCAGGCATAGGGATGGTGGACGGGATCATTAAGCTGATTCCTGCTGCAAAGGTTGGACATGTTGGACTTTACCGTGATCCTGAAACATTGAAACCGGTGGAGTATTATGCGAAAATGCCAAGCGATTTGGCAGAAAGGGAATGCATTGTCGTTGACCCGATGTTAGCCACTGGCGGATCAGCCATCGAAGCGATCCATTCCATTAAAAAGCGCGGTGCAGTCAATATTAAATTCATGTGTTTGATTGCAGCTCCAGAGGGTGTAGAGGCATTGAAAGAAGCCCATCCTGATGTTGATATTTATATTGCGGGTCTTGACGAAAAACTGAATGAACACGGGTATATCGTTCCAGGTCTTGGAGACGCGGGAGATCGTTTATTCGGCACAAAATAAGGAAAGAAACTGAGGTGTCACGAATGAATAAACCGATAAAAGTCATGACCATTTTCGGAACGAGACCAGAAGCTGTCAAAATGGCTCCCTTAGTACTCGAATTTCAAAAACACCCAGAATATTTCAAGCCGGTCGTTGCTGTTACGGCACAGCATCGGCAAATGTTAGATCAAGTTCTCGAACTATTTTCCATACAGCCGGACTATGACTTGGACATAATGAAGGAAAGGCAAACGCTTGCTGACATTACAACAAGAGCATTAAATGGTCTTGATTCAGTAATGAAGGAAGCTAAACCTGATATTGTTCTTGTACACGGTGATACAACCACGACGTTTGTCGCAAGTCTGGCAGCTTTTTATAATCAAATTGTCATTGGGCATGTTGAAGCGGGGCTGCGCACATGGAATAAGTATTCCCCTTATCCGGAAGAGATGAATCGGCAGCTTACTGGCACTATGGCAGATTTGCATTTTGCGCCGACATCGAAAGCGGAGGAGAATCTGCTTAACGAAAACAAGAAGGATAATATCTTCGTGACGGGGAATACGGCAACAGATGCTTTAAAAACTACTGTACGTTCCACGTATTCGCACCCGGTTTTAAATGGACTTGGAGAAGACAGGCTCATTTTGCTTACCGCCCATCGCAGGGAAAACCTTGGTGAACCCATGAGCAATATCTTTAGGGCCGTAAAGAGAATCATTGCTGAGCATGATGACGTTCAAGTGGTATATCCTGTCCATTTAAATCCGCTTGTTCAGGAATTGGCAAACGAAATTCTCGGGGACGATCCGCGGGTACATTTGATTGAACCGCTGGATGTATTGGATTTCCATAACTTCGCTTCAAGAGCCTATCTGATTTTGACTGATTCTGGAGGAATCCAGGAAGAGGCACCGTCACTGGGTGTACCTGTCCTAGTTTTAAGGGATACGACCGAACGTCCTGAGGGGATTGCTGCCGGAACCTTAAGATTGGCGGGTACTGATGAAAAAAACATATATAACTTGGCACATGAATTGCTCACAGATCAAGAGATGCACGAAAAAATGTCCAAAGCCTCCAATCCTTATGGGGATGGAAATGCTTCGGTCCGCATCGCTGAAGCCATCCGTTACTATTTTAAGCAAGCAGACATGCCGCCAGCTAGATTTGACTCATAAAAAAGGAAAAGCCATGCGCTTTTCCTTTTTTTATTTGCATACTCCAAGGTTGTTGAGAAAAGATAACTGCTAAGGGGATGATTATGTTGGGAAAGAAAACGTTTATAGTGTTTGTTTTCCTTTTTATATTTATTTATCAAAATGAAAAGGGATTGGCATCCGTCATTCTGCCGCCTTTACCAAAACTATGCGAATCTAAGGAAGTAACGGTTGTTGTCACGATGGATAAGGTGTTTCAACGAAAAAAAATCGAAAAACTACTTGAAAAATATCCTTCCCTTCAATTAAGGAATGTTTATTCAGTTGCCCTGAATGGATTTTCCGTTCAGGGGAAAATGAATGAGATAGAACAACTTAAAAAGGAGGATGAAATTCAGGCTGTAACGGAAGTATCCGTTTATCAAGCGGTGTTGGATAAAAGTGTCCCATACATAGGAGGGGGAAGGGCAAGGGGGATCTTTGATAAGGAGAATCACCGGATTACCGGGAAAGGGGTAAAAGTAGGAATCATAGATACTGGCATCGATTATACACATCCAGATTTGCAACGTGCTTATAAAGGCGGGAAGGATCTGGTAGATGGTGATGAGAATCCGATGGAAACCAAAAATCAAGGCGACCTGGATACATTACATGGGACTCATGTGGCAGGCATCATTGCAGCCAATGGAAAAATGAAAGGCGTCGCACCAGAAGCGGAGATATATGCATATCGAGCTTTGGGACCAGGTGGTGCAGGAGATACAGACCAAGTCTTGATGGCTATTGAGTCAGCCATGAAGGATAAGGTGGATGTATTGAACCTCTCTCTTGGCAATAACGTCAATGGTCCTGATTTACCTATTTCCCTTGCGTTGAATAAGGCTGTGGAAAGCGGCATCGTTGCCGTGACATCCAACGGGAATTCCGGTCCGGCTGTATGGACCGTAGGCTCACCCGGAACAGCGGAAAAAGCGATTTCCGTTGGGGCATCGACTCCTCCCTTAAGGGTTCCGTATATGATTTACGGGCTTGGGTCGAAAAAGCATCAATCGCATTTAACCGTGTTTCAAGGCTCTAAAAAATGGAACCTGACGTTTTCCGAGGATGTCATATTTGGGGGTCTGGGCAATGAAGAGGACTTGAAACATGTTCGGGATAAGATTGTGTTGATGGAACGTGGCACACTTACCTTCCAGCAGAAAGTATCCAATGCAGAAAAGGCAGGTGCAAAGGGGGTAATTGTTTATAATAATACGAGCGGGACCTTTACTGGAAGCTTGGAAAAAGAAATGAGCATCCCGGCTGCTTCCATTAATAGAAGAGATGGATTGCAGCTAAAGCAAATCATGGAGCAAGGGCAGAGCAAAACCGTTCAATTTGTTTATAAGAACGAGCAGGATAAGCTCGCAGATTTTAGCTCCAGGGGCCCGGTAACCGTATCATGGGGAATAAAGCCTGACGTATTGGCACCGGGAGTGGAAATTGAAAGTACCATCCCTAAAGGATATATGTCCTTGGATGGTACAAGTATGTCCGCACCGCATGTTGCAGGAGCATGCGCCTTAATCCTGCAAAAACACCCCGAATGGAATCCTGAGCAAGTGAAATCTGCATTGATGAGCACTTCCAAACCATTGAGGAAATCTACGAATCAATTGTATCACACATACGAACAGGGGGCTGGGCGCATCCAGGTCGACGAAGCATTAAAAGCGGACACGCTCTTGAGTCCAAGCTCATTATCCTTTGGGATGTATACGAAAAAAGAAGGAATTGAAGAACATCATGAAACGATAGTCATAGAAAATACCGGAACGGAAATGAGGAAGTACTCCTTCATGGTTCCATTGAAAGAGACGGGACTTACTTGGGAATTGCCAAAATCCCTTACTTTGAATCCGAAGGAGAAAAAACGGATAAAAGTGGGGCTTCAGGTCAACCCAGCCAGGCTTAAAAAAGGAGTATTTGATGGATACCTCATAATAATGGAAGGAACCAAAAGAATATCCCTTCCTTATTTATATGTAAAAGAAGAGCCTGATTACCCAAGGATAATGGGATTCGATTTTGGCCAAGGGGACCAGAAAGGCACATATCGATACGAAATGTACCTTCCGCGCGGGGCTGAAGAATTCGGTATTGCCCTTTATGAGGAAGATAGCTTGAAATTCGCTGGATATTTAGATTGGTCCAAATCGGCACCTTCCGGTTTGATCAAAAAAGATGTATTGAAAAAGAACTTGCCGCCTAAAGGTGTGTATAAAGCGATAATTTTTGCGAGAAAGGGTGGAAGGGAAGATCGGATAGAAAAGACGTTACTTATTGAGTGAATCGAGGTTAATAAGTAAAATGAAATGGATGTCAATAGTATAAAAAAGATAATTTGTGAACAATTCGTTAATAATTACAAACCTGTGACAAATTTCACTAACCACTCATTGACAATGATTCTAGCCTATTGTATGCTAACTAAGGATGTAAAATGAGAGGGGTTTCATACGTTAATAACGTGTCAGATAGAAGATGGTTTTTGACCTTCTATTTGGACTTGTTACGGGCAAATTCCCTAGCTAAACACAGATACTACAATATTTCTAGGGAGATTACATGACAAAATGCTAGAATTGGAAAAAATGTTCAATAGGCAGCTAAAATACATGTTGTATTTAATGGGTATTTATATACTCGGGGTGGGCTTCACTTCACATGATTCTGTCTTCCAAGGATTATTGCTTGGAACTGCCTTCAGCCTATTTATATTCTGGTCAATGGTCAAAAAGAACAAAAAGTTCGCCCAAGAGGTTGCCGAAGGTAAGAAAACGCGCTCCCTTGGTAGTTTAACTAGAATGTCTGTAGCGGGTTTAGCTGCAATTATTGCATTGAGATATCCTGACGAGTTTCAAGTGGTCTGCGTGGTATTGGGATTAATGACAGTTTACTTTGTCATTATGATAGATTATTTTATGCAAAACATACGTAGGTAGTAAAGAAGAGAGGTGAATACTGTTGAATCATGAAGCTCCTATGTGGGAATTTATGGATACTGGAATACATTTCAACTTGGCTAATGTTCTTATGATGACTATCGCAAGTCTCATTGTCTTCATTATTGCTGTAGCAGCAACTAGAAAACTTGCGATGAAGCCAACAGGAATCCAAAACTTTATCGAATGGGTTATGGATTTTGTGAAAAACATCATCAACAGCAATATGGATTGGCGTACGGGTGGTCAGTTCCTTATGTTGGGAATGACATTAATTTTGTACATTTTTGTTTCAAATATGTTAGGATTGCCGTTCTCAATTGTAATAGGACATGAACTTTGGTGGAAATCACCTACATCTGATCCAGCAATAACTTTAACCTTGGCAGTTATGGTAATGGGTTTAACTCATTATTATGGTATCAAGATGAGAGGCATGAAAAATTATGCCAAGACTTATGTCCAACCAATGGGTTTCTTGTTTCCGATAAAGATTATTGAGGAGTTCGCTAATACGTTAACTCTAGGATTGCGGCTTTACGGGAATATTTATGCGGGTGAGTTACTATTAACTTTACTTGCTGGACTAGGAACAAGTGGTGTTGTGGGTGCAGCCAGTGCTGCAATACCAATGTTAGCTTGGGAAGGATTTAGTATCTTTGTCGGCACCATTCAAGCTTTTATCTTTACTATGTTAACGATGGTTTATCTTTCCCATAAAGTAAGTGACGACCATTAATTATAAATATTGTTCATTCTGAACATTATATTGATGAAAAAATAAAACAACATTTCAAGGAGGAAATTTATCATGACAGGTTCTTTAGGTCTTATAGCTGCTGCTATCGCAGTTGGATTAGGTGCACTAGGTGCGGGTATTGGTAATGGTCTTATCGTAGGGCGTACAATCGAAGGGATGGCTCGTCAGCCAGAAGCTCGTGGTATGCTTCAAACTACAATGTTCGTTGGTATTGCGTTAGTTGAGGCACTTCCAATCATCGCTGTAGTTATCGCGTTTATTGTAATGGGCAAATAAGATAACTTGAAAAAGTTCAATAATGGCGAAGATGATCCAAGGAGAACCTTCGCCATTGCTCTGTGTTAAAGTGACATTTATGACAGTGATACTGTCAATCGAAAATACAGAACTTCAATAGTGAATCTCATGAAGGGAGTGAACCGAGCGTGTTAACAAGCAATTATGTTCTTGGTCAAGCAGTCCACTTTAATGGTGGGGATATCATATACCAGCTTGTAATCTTTATTATTTTGTTAGCGTTGCTTAAGAAGTTTGCATGGGGTCCGCTAATGGGCATCATGAAAGAACGTGAAGAGCATGTTGCGAATGAAATTGAAGCAGCTGAAGTTAGTAGAAAAGAAGCACTGAAATATTTAGAAGAACAGCGTGAAATCGTAAAACAATCTCGCACTGAAGCGGGACAACTTATAGAGAATGCCAAGCAGCAAGGCGAAGCACAACGCGAAGATATCATTAAACAAGCGCGTGCAGAGGCTGAGCGTGTTAAAGAATCAGCAAAACGTGAAATCGTTCAAGAGAGAGAAAAAGCAGTTGCCGCATTACGCGAGCAAGTAGCTTCATTATCTGTTATGATCGCCTCTAAGGTGATTGAGAAAGAACTTTCATCAGCTGATCAAGAAAAACTAATCAATGAATATATTCAAGAGGCAGGAGAAGGTAAATGAGCGATATAACTGTAGCAGGACGTTATGCTGTAGCTCTTTTCCAAATTGCGAAAGAGCAAAATCTCATTAACCAACTTGAAGAAGAGCTTCGCATAGTGAATGAAGTTTTCACAAATGATAAAGAGCTATTGAACTTCTTGGCTCATCCTAAAATGACTAGCGATGCAAAAAATACATTGCTTGCAAATGCATTTGCAAGTCTTTCGTCTTCCGTTCAAAATACTGTAATGTTAATGGTGGAGCGTCATCGTACAGGTGAAGTGACTGCTATGGCACAAGAGTTCATTGAACTTGCGAATGAAGAAAATTCAGTAGCGGATGCGACTGTTTATACAGTTAATCCTTTAACTGAAGCTGAAGCGGAAGCTGTGTCTTCAGCTTTTGCTGCAAAAATCGGCAAACGTAATTTGCGTATCACTAATGTTACGGATAGCAATATTCTTGGCGGCATCAAACTTCAAATCGGTAACCGTATTTATGACGGGACGATAAGCGGGAAGCTTGATCGCCTTAGCAAACAACTATTAGGTTAATATTCACAGATAGGGGTGAAATTCATGAGCATCAAAGCTGAAGAAATCAGTGCGCTGATTAAAAAGCAGATTGAAAACTATCAGTCGGAAATTAAAGTAAGCGATGTAGGTACAGTAATCACTGTTGGTGATGGTATCGCTCGCGTTCATGGTTTAGATAATGCAATGGCTGGGGAGCTCTTAGAATTTTCTAATGGTTCAATGGGATTGGCACAAAACCTTGAGCAAAATAACGTAGGTGTTGTTATTCTTGGACCATTCAGAGACATTCAAGAAGGCAGTGAAGTACGCCGTACTGGCCGTATCATGGAAGTGCCAGTTGGAGAAGAATTAATCGGACGTGTCGTGAATCCGCTAGGACAGCCATTAGATGGTCTTGGTCCAATCGCTACAACAAAAACTCGTCCAATCGAAAGCCCTGCAACAGGTGTTATGGACCGTAAATCTGTTCATGAACCATTACAAACAGGGATTAAAGCGATCGATGCTCTAGTGCCAATCGGACGCGGACAACGTGAGTTAATCATTGGTGACCGCCAAACTGGTAAAACATCAGTTGCGATCGATACAATCCTTAACCAAGCTGACCAAGACATGATCTGTATTTATGTTGCTATTGGTCAAAAAGAATCAACAGTTCGTGGAACAGTTGAGACACTACGTAAAAATGGTGCACTAGATTACACAATTGTTGTATCTGCATCAGCTTCTCAACCAGCACCACTTTTATATCTAGCTCCATATGCTGGTGTGACTATGGGTGAAGAGTTCATGTTCGCTGGCAAGCACGTTTTAGTGGTATATGATGATCTTTCTAAACAAGCATCAGCATACCGTGAACTTTCCTTGCTTCTTCGCCGTCCTCCAGGTCGTGAAGCATTCCCTGGGGATGTATTCTACTTGCACTCCCGCTTACTTGAGCGTGCAGCTAAATTGAATGACACTTTAGGTGCCGGTTCAATTACTGCGCTTCCATTTGTTGAAACACAAGCAGGCGATATCTCTGCTTACATTCCAACAAACGTTATTTCCATCACAGACGGACAAATCTTCTTACAATCCGATTTGTTCTTCTCAGGTGTACGTCCTGCGATTAACGCTGGTCTTTCCGTATCCCGTGTTGGTGGATCTGCACAAATAAAAGCGATGAAAAAAGTTGCGGGTACATTACGTCTGGACTTAGCTTCTTATCGTGAATTGGAAGCATTCTCTCAATTCGGTTCTGATCTTGATGCTGCTACTCAAGCAAAACTTAACCGTGGTGCTCGTACAGTTGAAGTTCTTAAGCAAGATCTAAATAAACCAATTAAAGTTGAAAAACAAGTCATGATTTTCTATGCATTGACTAAAGGTCATCTAGATGATATTCCAGTATCGGATATCCTTCGTTTTGAAGAAGAATACTATGTGTTCCTAGATCGTTCTCATCCGGAATTATTAGATCACATTCGCACAACTAAAGGTCTTCCTGAAGACGCTGCTATCGTTGCTGCAATTAACGAGTTCAAAAAGAACTTCGTTATTTCTGAATAATAAGGTCTAACTAATTTATAAAGGGTGGTGAGAATGAATGGCCTCTTTACGCGATATTAAGTCTCGGATTACTTCAACGAAAAAGACGAGTCAAATTACAAAAGCGATGCAGATGGTATCTGCTTCTAAAATGAACCGTGCTGAAGCTAATGCTAAGGCATATGTTCCATATATGGAAAAAATTCAAGAAGTAGTATCAAGTATTGCGAACGGAAGTACGGGTGCATCTCATCCAATGCTTGTCTCACGTCCAGTGAAGAAAACCGGTTACCTGGTAATCACATCGGACCGCGGATTGGCAGGAGCATACAACAGTAGCATCCTTCGCCACGTTCATAAAACTATTCTTGAACGCCATAAATCCAATGATGAGTTCGTCATTATCGCAATCGGAAGGGTTGGCCGTGATTTCTTTGTCAGCCGTAATATGCACGTAGAGCTTGAAGTAACTGGGGTTCCTGATCAGCCGTCTTTCGCTGACATTAGCTCCCTTGCTAAATCAACAGTGAATTTGTATCTAAATGAACTGTGTGATGAGCTTTATATGTACTATAACCATTATGTCAGCCCAATCCAACAGGATGTAACGGAAACGCAAGTCCTTCCTTTAGCTGACTTTAATACTTCCAATGCAGCATTGACTTCTTATGAATTTGAACCGAATGCAGAAGAAATTCTTGAGGTATTACTACCTCAGTACGCAGAAAGTTTAATTTATGGTGCTTTATTAGATGGTAAAGCAAGTGAGCACTCTGCACGTATGACTGCAATGAAAAATGCAACCGATAATGCGAAAGAATTGATCGACTCGCTTTCATTGCAATATAACCGTGCACGTCAGGCCGCAATTACTCAAGAAATCACGGAAATTGTCGGCGGTGCAGCTGCTTTAGAATAAAATCATAAAAGGGGACGGTCGGCCCGGACGAAGCTTGGCCGTTCCATAATCTCGATAGTCGTTATAAGCAACGTTAGGAGGGAAAACGATGAATATAGGACGCGTTACTCAAGTTATGGGTCCGGTTGTTGACGTGAAATTCGAAGACGGACAACTTCCTAAGATCTATAACGCGTTAAGAATCGAAAATACAGCGTCTGGTACAGGACTAACTCTTGAAGTAGCCCTTCAACTAGGTGATAATACAGTTCGTACTGTAGCAATGTCTTCCACTGATGGTTTAACTCGTGGTGCAGAGACAGTTGATACAGGAGCTCCAATTTCCGTTCCTGTAGGTGAAGTGACTCTAGGCCGCGTTTTCAACGTATTAGGGGAAAACATTGACCTATTTGAACCACTTACAGCAGAGGTGCGTCGTGATCCAATTCACAGACAAGCACCAACTTTTGAGGACTTATCAACAACAGTTGAAATTCTTGAAACTGGTATTAAAGTAGTAGATTTACTTGCTCCTTACATCAAAGGTGGTAAAATCGGTCTCTTTGGTGGTGCTGGTGTAGGTAAAACTGTACTTATCCAAGAACTTATTAATAACATCGCACAAGAGCACGGCGGTATCTCTGTATTCGCTGGTGTAGGTGAGCGTACTCGTGAAGGAAATGACCTTTTCTACGAGATGACTGATTCTGGTGTTATTAAGAAAACAGCGATGGTATTCGGACAAATGAACGAGCCACCAGGTGCACGTATGCGTGTAGCTCTAAGTGGTTTGACAATGGCTGAATATTTCCGTGACGAACAAGGACAAGACGTTCTTTTCTTCATCGATAACATCTTCCGTTTCACTCAAGCAGGTTCAGAGGTTTCTGCCCTTCTAGGCCGTATGCCTTCAGCGGTAGGTTACCAACCAACGCTTGCTACAGAAATGGGTCAATTACAAGAACGTATCACTTCAACTAATAAAGGTTCTGTTACATCTATTCAAGCGATCTATGTACCTGCCGATGACTATACGGATCCGGCTCCAGCTACAACTTTCGCTCACTTGGATGCAACAACTAACCTTGAGCGTAAGCTTTCTGAAATGGGTATCTATCCAGCAGTTGATCCATTGGCATCTTCTTCTCGTGCTCTTAGCCCAGAAGTCGTTGGAGCTGAGCACTATGAAGTGGCCCGTCAAGTTCAATCAACTTTACAGAAATATAAAGAACTTCAAGATATTATTGCGATCTTGGGTATGGACGAGTTAAGCGAAGACGAAAAAGTAATCGTTGCACGTGCTCGTAGAATTCAAAACTTCTTGTCACAAAATTTCCACGTGGCTGAACAATTTACTGGTCAAAAAGGATCTTATGTACCAGTTAAAGAAACAGTCCAAGGATTCAAAGATATCCTAGCTGGAAAATATGACGAACTTCCTGAAGATGCTTTCCGTCTAGTTGGCCGCATCGAAGAAGTTGTTGCTAAAGCAAAAGAAATGGCTTAATTAAAGGGACCTAGGAGGGAATGAAATGAAGACCATTAAAGTCAATGTTGTTACTCCCGATGGCCCAGTATATGATGCAGAAGTTGAAATGGTAAGCACTAAAGCTAAAAGCGGTGAGCTGGGAATCATGGCTGGGCACGTTCCAACTGTAGCCCCGCTTACCATTGGTGCTGTCCGTCTTAAGAATGGAAGCAACACAGACTATGTAGCTGTAAATGGTGGCTTCTTGGAAGTTCGCCCTGATGTGGTAACCATTTTGGCTCAATCTGCTGAAAGAGCTGAAACTATCGATCTTGCACGTGCTCAAGCAGCAAAAGCCCGTGCAGAACAAAGATTGCAGAACAATGATGGATCAAATGATGCCAAAAGAGCTGATTTAGCGCTTAAACGTGCCATCAACCGAATCCAAATTGCAGAAATGCGATAACTTTAATTTATGAAAACACCTGATCAAACCATTCGTGGTAAGATCAGGTGTTTTTTTATTTAGAAGGTTTTTGAGGATTATTGGCATTGAATATAGGAATTAGGAAAAAAAGGTCGAATTATAGAGTAAAGTATTTTCCATTTTAAACCTTAACTCGTCGACATGATTTTATCCTAATGTTATAATGTATACGCTTACATTTATTACTTCATACCCCCTCCTTTCACGTTGCTTCTAAAAGAGTGTTACCCTGCATAATATTTAAAACGCTATCCAAAAAGAAGACAAGCAAATTTGTATTGTACCCATTTAACATTTTTTATCCATAAAGGGAGATGAGCATGGGACAGCTGCATATTTACCAAAATAATTATTTAATTGTATTTGTTTTCCTTTGTCTAGGCATTTTATTACCTGTGATCGCTTTATTTCTTGGTAGACTGCTAAGGCCTTATAAGCCGACAGATATGAAATATACGACGTATGAAAGTGGGATCGAGCCTTTTCAGGATTCAAGGGTTCAATTCAATGTCAGGTATTATCTATTCGGATTGATGTTCGTCATATTTGATGTAGAAACGGTTTTTCTTTACCCATGGGCGGTTGCCTATGATGAACTCGGACTGTTTGCATTGATTGAAATGCTTTTTTTTGTCCTGATCCTAATGCTTGGGCTAATTTACGCTTGGAAAAAGAAGGTGTTAAAGTGGAATTGAAGCTGGATGAACTTACCCCCAAAGAAATGGAAGAAATACGCCATAGCATTTTTTTATCCACACTTGAGCAAATAAAAGGCTGGGCTAGAAGTAACTCACTCTGGCCAATGACTTTCGGTTTGGCATGTTGTGCAATTGAAATGATGGGTGTCGGTTCCTCCCATTATGATTTGGACCGATTTGGTTCATTTTTTCGGACATCACCCAGACAATCGGATGTCATGATTGTTTCAGGAACGGTAACGAAAAAAATGGCTCCAATAATAAGTAGATTATACGAACAAATGCCAGAGCCGAAATGGGTTATTGCAATGGGCTCCTGTGCAACTGCTGGTGGGCCTTATGTTCACTCTTACTCAGTGGTCAAGGGGGTAGATCAAATTGTACCTGTCGATGTATATATACCGGGTTGTCCCCCAAATCCAGCTGCACTTATTTATGGGATCAATAAATTAAAAGAAAAAATCCGTTACGAGGCGAAAACCGGAAAGCGGGTGATATAGATGAGTGAAAAGGAGGACTTGGCGAAGCAAAAGGCGGCGGCAGCGGCCAAGGCGAAGGCTGAAGCAATGGCCCGAAAAAAGGCGAAAGAAGAAGCGGCGGAAAAGCCGGAAGGCGAAACGGATATAGCGAAGCAAAAAGCGGCGGCTGCGGCCAAGGCGAAGGCAGCGGCAATGGCCCGAAAAAAGGCGAAAGAAGAAGCGGCGGAAAAGCCGGAAGGCGAAACGGATATAGCGAAGCAAAAGGCGGCGGCCGCGGCAAAGGCGAAGGCAGCGGCAATGGCCCGGAAAAAGGCTAAAGAAGAAGCGGAGGAAAAGCCGGAAGGTGAAATGGATATAGCGAAGCAAAAGGCGGCAGCCGCGGCAAAGGCGAAGGCAGCGGCAATGGCCCGGAAAAAGGCTAAAGAAGAAGCGGAGGAAAAGCCGGAAGGCGAAATGGATATAGCGAAGCAAAAGGCGGCAGCCGCGGCAAAGGCGAAGGCAGCGGCCGCGGCCAAAGCAAAAGCGGCGGCGGCTGCGAAGAACAGGACTGCTGTAAAGGAAAGCGAGGAAATTAACACCCCTAGCGAACTTTCCCTAAATCAGTCGAAACTCGATCAAATTGTTTCTGCTATTGAGAGCCATGTAGGACAAGACGCATTGTTAGAGCACTATATTAATAGGTTATCAAAAGATGTACCCACTTTAGTGGCCAGTCCGGATACATATTTCTCAATAGCAAAATTTCTGCGCTACGATGAACAGCTTAACTTTTCGTATTTATCTGAACTTCATGGTACGGACTTTGAAACCCATATGGAAATCTATGTACATTTACATTCATTCAAAATGAACCAATCAGTTGCCTTGAAGGTGAAACTTGATAGGGATTCCCCTGTTATTCCATCATTGGTCCCATTATGGACAGGGGCAAATTGGCCAGAATGTGAGGCGTATGATTTATTAGGTATTAACTTTAATGAACACCCTGATTTAAAGCGGATTTTGCTTGGTGAAGAATGGAAGGGGTATCCCCTTAGAAAAGATTACCAGCCTTATGATGTGGAGGTGTAAGCCCAATGTTAAGGACGGAAGAAATGCTTCTCAATGTCGGGCCGCAGCATCCGAGTACACATGGTGTTTTTCGGCTTGTCATCAAGATTGACGGTGAAATTATAAAAGAGGCAACACCTGTCATTGGGTATTTGCATCGCGGTACGGAAAAACTAGCGGAAAATCTGCAATATACACAAATAATCCCATATACCGATCGGCTCGATTATCTAGCGGCAATGACAAATAATTATGTGCTTTGCCATGCTGTTGAGACAATGATGGGGGTGGAAATCCCCGAAAGGGCAGAATATTTGCGGGTTATCGCAATGGAGTTGGGCAGAGTGGCAAGCCACCTTGTCTGGTGGGGTACATACTTGCTGGATATAGGTGCGACGAGCCCTTTCCTTTACGCATTTAGAGAACGTGAAATGATCGTTAATTTATTGACTGAATTGTCAGGGGCACGCCTTACATTCAATTATATGCGTGTCGGAGGTGTGAAATGGGATGCTCCTGAAGACTGGATTGCGAAGGTTGCCGAGTTTGTCCCTTATATGAGGGAGCAGCTTGCCGGTTACCATGAGCTTGTGACAGGGAATGAAATCTTTGTTAATCGGGTTAAAGGGGTGGGCATCTATACGAAGGAGGAAGCCCTGCAGTATTCGCTTAGCGGTGCCAACTTAAGGTGCACAGGTGTGAAATGGGATTTACGAAAAAATGAGCCATATTCCATTTACGACAGGTTCACATTCGATGTTCCTACAAGGGAAGAGGGTGATGCGTTTTCACGCTATCACTGTAGAATGGAGGAAATCGAACAATCACTGAAAATCATCGAGCAGGCTGTTGAGCAATTTCCAGAAGGGCCAATCCTTGCTAAGGTCCCTAAAATAATAAAGGTTCCGAAGGGGGAAGCATTTGTCCGAATTGAATCGCCAAGAGGGGAAATAGGCTGTTATATCGCGAGTGAAGGGAAAAAGGAGCCATACCGTTTGAAATTTCGCAGACCTTCATTTTATAATCTGCAAATTCTACCGAAATTATTGGAAGGGGAAAATATGGCGAACTTGATAACGATATTAGGTGCAATCGATATCGTTTTAGGGGAGGTTGATGGATAAATGATCAAGGATCTTCTCCACTCCGCTCCAAGCCTGCTGAATTTTGGCATTTTTTTTGGTCTGGCAGTCCTGCTCCTGTTCGTCGTATTAGGGTTTGTAACCTATGGAATCCTTTCAGAGCGAAAAATCATGGGATTCATGCAAATGCGTGTCGGCCCAAACCAAATTGGGGGGAAATGGGGTCTCTTGCAGACGGTTGCTGACGTTTTAAAACTCCTGATCAAGGAGGATACGATACCAAAAAAAGCTGATAAGCCGTTATATATTTTAGCTCCGGTAATTGCTTTTGCACCTGCTTTCATGGTCCTTGCCACCTTGCCGTTCACCAATGCCTTTCAATTTGCGGATATAGGTGTCGGACTGCTTTATTATATTGCGGTTTCCGGTATATCGACCATCGGCATCGTCACTGCGGGTTGGGCATCCAATAATAAATATTCTTTGATTGGCGGAATGAGGGCAGCCGCGCAAATGATATCTTATGAGATCCCCTTGGTGATGTCGCTAGTGGGAATCGTCCTCCTAACAGGCAGTTTAAACTTGAATGATATAGTTGCAGCCCAGGAAAAGGTTTGGTTCATTTTTCTTCAGCCGATTGCGTTTATCGTGTTTTTCATTGCAGCGGTTGCCGAGTTGAACAGGGTTCCTTTTGACCTTCCGGAAGCGGAATCAGAACTTGTTGCAGGCTATCATGTTGAATACTCTGGATTTCGATGGGCCTTCTTCATGTTATCCGAATATGTGTATATGTTTGCAATGGCAACTCTAACCACTGTATTATTTTTAGGGGGATGGAATTCTATTCCGTTTTTGGATTTTATTCCGGATGCCATCTGGTTCGGTCTGAAGTTCAGTGCCGTATTCTATGTATTGGTCTGGATTCGTGTAACCTTTCCTCGTATAAGGGCCGACCAATTGATGGAATTCGGATGGAAGGTGCTGCTTCCGGTAGCATTAGCAAATATATTTTTGACGGCACTAATAAAAGAATTGATTAACCTTTTTTAGAAACATAAGCTGGTCGGAAAGCGAGGGATTTATATGCTTGGTTTAGCAAAAGGTTTAACCTATACATTAAAGAACTTGACGAGGAAAAAAGTGACCTATGACTACCCGAATGAGCCGCTTCCGCTCCCTGACCGATTCCGAGGAATCCAAAAATTCTATCCTGAAAAGTGTATTGTATGCAATCAATGCGTGACGATTTGTCCAACTGATTGTATTCAATTAACCGGTAAGAAACATCCGGACCCATCGAAAAAAGGGAAAATCATCGATACGTATGACATCAATTTTGAGATTTGCATTTTATGTGATTTATGTACGGAGGTCTGCCCTACAGAAGCGATAGTGATGACGAACCAATTCGAGCTGGCCGAGTATAGCCGTGATCATCTATTTAAAAATCTGGAATGGCTGGATGAAAATGATGAAAATATCCGGAAGGTGAATAAAGTATGAGTTTGTCGGGTGAATTAATTGCCTTTATTGGTTTGGCACTCGTCGCGATATTAGGCGGGGTGCTGCTGATTACGTTAACAAAAGTGGTGCACATGGTAATTGCACTTGTTTTTACTTTCTTGGGCATTGCAGGCCTTTATATGTTGCTTTCCGCCGAGTTTGTCGCCATTGTCCAAATCCTTATTTATTCAGGGGCAATCACGATCGTGATGCTATTCGGGATTATGCTGACAAAGCACCAGGAAAATGATGCACCCGCTAAAGGGGGCTGGGGGAAATTCTCCGTGCTCGCAGCGGTTGCTGGATTCGCCGTGGCGGTTTATCTGGGGATTTATAATCTGGATATACCTGTACAGCCAACGGCCTTGCATGAGGAAAATACAAAGCAAATAGGAATCGAAATTTTTTCAAAATATGTGATTCCATTTGAAGTGATGTCGGTACTCCTGCTTGTTGCTTTAGTCGGTGCCATCGTATTGGCTAAAAAAGATGATGAGGAGGGAGAGCGATCATGACGGGAGTTCCCTTGTCGGCTTACCTTGTATTGGCACTCGTTTTATTTTGTATAGGGCTGTATGGGGCCTTGACGAAAAGAAATGCGGTCATTGTTTTGATTTCAATCGAGCTGATGCTGAACGCCGCGAATATCAATTTAGTTGCCTTCAGTAAATTCGGGGTAACGCCATCCATTACGGGTCAAGTTTTTTCCTTATTCACGATTACGATAGCAGCGGCCGAGGCTGCTGTAGGGCTGGCTATACT
The DNA here is from genome assembly GCF_043656335.1 of Peribacillus sp. NPDC056705. Taxonomy (NCBI): domain Bacteria; kingdom Bacillati; phylum Bacillota; class Bacilli; order Caryophanales; family Bacillaceae; genus Peribacillus; species Peribacillus sp. NPDC056705. The sequence continues at coordinate 175,376 of NZ_JBHTYI010000001.1, forward strand.
AATGTCCCTTTATCGCAATCGGAAGACGGTCAATGTCGATGAAATGGAAATAATGAAGAATTGAAGGTTTATATAAATGAAGAAGGGGATTTGATACGATGATGGAGCACGCATGGCTCATACCGATCTTTCCACTCGTCACGTTTCTGGTTCTGCTTCTATCAGGCGGGCGGTTGCGGGAACGAGGGGCTATTATAGGAATAATATGTACATTGGCTTCGTTTGTTTTATCGTTGCTTGTCCTGTTAGAACGATTTAAAGAACCTACGTATAATATATCGATAGACTGGCTTTCCTTCGGAGGGACGCAACTTACAGCCGGATTCGAGATCAATCAGCTTAATGCCTTGATGCTTGTGATCGTTTCCCTTGTCAGCCTGCTTGTCCAGATATATTCGCAGGGGTATATGAAGGGTGAAGTGCGATTCTCCATTTTTTATGCTTATCTGGGCTTCTTCACCTTTGCCATGCTTGGTCTAGTCATGGCACCTAATTTATTACAGCTTTATATCTTCTGGGAATTGGTCGGGGTGGGTTCTTTCCTGCTCATCGGATTTTACTTTTATAAACTGGAAGCTAAGGCTGCAGCGAAGAAGGCATTCATCATGACCAGGATTGGGGATGTAGGGCTCTTAATCGGCATCATTCTTCTATTCTGGGAAACAGGCAGCTTTGAATATGGAGAGATCTTTCAAGCTGTTCAAGCGGGCATGATATCAAGTGGAAAACTGACATTAATCGCTATTTTGATTTTTATCGGAGCGGTTGGGAAGTCTGGACAATTTCCACTTCACACATGGCTTCCGGATGCAATGGAAGGCTCGACTCCGGTTTCCGCATTGATACACGCAGCAACGATGGTTGCTGCAGGGGTTTACCTGGTAGCGGCCATGTTTCCGTTATTCATGGCTAGTTCTGCTGCGATGCAGGTCGTCGCAATAACAGGTGGAATTACAGCCATATTTGCCGCAAGCATTGCCATAGTGCAAAAGGATGTTAAGCGTGTATTGGCCTTCTCGACAATCTCCCAGCTTGGTTTTATGATGCTTGCTTTGGGTACTTCGGGATATGTGGCCGGGGTGTTTCATTTAATGACCCATGCCTTTTTTAAAGCATTGCTGTTTTTGGCTGCAGGCAGTGTTATTCACGCCATACATACACAGGATATGGAAAAGATGGGCGGCTTATGGGGTAAGTTGAATTGGACTGGGCCGCTGTTCTTGACTGGCACTTTGGCGATATCCGGGTTTCCATTGCTCTCGGGTTTTTTCAGTAAAGATGAAATTCTGATGGCCGCCTGGGAGAATGGTAGTTATATATTGTTTGGTCTAGCGGTGGTTACCTCCTTTTTAACTGCGTTTTATATGTTCCGGCTGTTTTTCATGATATTTGCAGGCGATTCGCGCAGTCAAGTCAAACAGGTCAAGGAGTCACCTTCCATCATGTTAATTCCGATGCTCGCATTGGCCTTTCTTGCTATAATCGGTGGGTATATCCAAACACCATGGTTTGGAACCTTCCTTGGGGAGTGGCTTGTGGAGGGAAATGAATCTCTTCTAGGCGCCAGCCATAGTGAGGGGCCTGTTTGGGTCATGTTGATGGCCGTGATTGTATCGCTGGCCGGGATATGCCTTGCTTATATGATATATGCTAAAAAGACATTACCTCGGGAGTGGCTTGTCAAAGAAAACTCCGGGGTCTATAGGGTTTTGGAAAATAAGTATTATATTGATGAGATTTACCATTTTACTGCAGGTTATGCAATCAAAGGCTTTAGTTTATTCCTATCTTATATTGAAAGGTTCATTGTCGGTGGCCTGGTTTCCACTGTAACAAGTTCAATAGAAGGGTTGGGGAAAATTGGGTCTAAACTGCAAACGGGACAGGTACAGCAATATGGCATGATAGCCTTTCTGGGTCTTGCGGTACTGTTGGTGATTTATGCAGTGACTGGGGGGTATCTAAGATGAATGTCTATTTGCTCTCGCTATTAGTGTTTTCACCGCTGCTGGGCATAGTGATGGTTGCCCTCATGCCGAAAAATGAGGAAAGAACGATTAAACAATTTGGCTTTTTCGGAACACTGCCTCCCCTTTTCCTATCGTTCTTTCTATGCAGCCAATATTATTCGGGTGTGGCCCTATCCGAATTTGACATTAAATTGAATTGGATCAGGTTTGGGAACTTGGAGATGTATGATCCCAAACTCTTCACGGTTGACTTTGAGTTGGGGCTGGATGGCTTAAGCCTCATCTTCATATTACTGACAACAATCATTTCATCTCTGGCCGCAATCGCGTCCATTTATATAAAAAAAGATTGGAAAGGGTATTATTTGTTATTTTTGATCCTGGAGATCGGAATGCTCGGTGTCTTCACGGCAGAAAATTTGATCCTTTTTTTCATCTTTTTTGAAATGACATTGATTCCAGCTTTCTTTTTAATTGGTAGATGGGGCTTTCTGGAGAGGGAAAAAGCTTCTTATAGTTTTCTGATTTATAATGGCATTGGTTCGGCCGTTTTATTGGTGGCCATTTTGATTTTGTTTGCCAGGACAGGTACGACTAACATTGCGGCATTGACACAGATGATGACAATGGGCGGTGTTTCGCTTTTTGCACCCATATCCGGTTCGATGAAATATGGTTTATGTCTCACCTTTCTCGTTGCATTTGCGATAAAGCTGCCCGTCTTTCCCTTTCACAGCTGGATGGTGCGGGTCCATACAGAAGCGCCTCCATCCATAGTCATGATACATGCGGGTGTCCTATTGAAAATAGGGGCATACGGAATCATCCGGTTCGGAATGGGGATATTTCCGGAACAATATAAAAGCTTGGCCTTTACCATTGTCCTGTTTGGGGTCCTCAGTTTTTTGTATGGTGCATTTCTAGCGTTGGTACAAACGGATTTCAAGCTCGTTTTAGCCTACTCGTCCATCTCACATATGGGTATCGTCATGATGGGGCTGGGAGCCTTGAATGAAGCGGGCATTCAGGGAGCCACTTTTCAAGTCATCTCACACGGGCTAATTGCCGCTTTGTTGTTTTTCCTGGTGGGAGTGTTGTATGAGCGGACGGGAACGACGATGCTTCCTAAGCTTGGGGGCTTGGCCAAGTCGATGCCGATTTTTTCAGGGTTCATGTTAGCCAGTGGGCTGGCTTCACTCGGTTTGCCTGGCATGTCCGGCTTCATCAGCGAATTCATGGTATTTCTTGGTTTATTCAAAAGTCAGCCGTTGCTTGCGGCAATAGGGGTGATCGGTCTGGTATTAACCGCTGTTTATGTACTGAGGGCGGTCATGCTGATGACTTTCGGGAAAAATGATAGCTTGATAGAAACAGAGAAACGGGACCTTAGGGGCTGGGAGTTTTTGCCTGCATTGGTTCTTCTCGGTTTGATAATAACTGTTGGGGTATACCCAAATTTGTTAGGCCGGCCTCTTCAAGGAACGATTGAAGCCATGATGCTAGCTCTAGGGGGGCGATGAAGGATGGATTGGAACACGATGCTTTCTTATGATTGGGGAGCGATGATGCCGGAATTCATCATCCTAGGAACGGCCATGTTTCTTTCGATATTGGATTTATTTTGGCCGAAGCACTTTAATCGGAGAAAACTGGCATGGTTCGCGTTAACCGGAATCATTTTGGCCTGTTTGTCACTGATTAGCCTGCTATCCTTTGAGACAGTCAGTATCTTATCCGATACGTTTCGTTTAGATTCATTTGCAAAAGCTTTTAAGTTGCTGCTTTTATTCGGAGCGGCCCTAATCATCCTTCTGGCTGAAGGATATGAACCGCAAGAGGGGCTGCGGGAGCACCGGGGGGAATTTTATTATCTGTTCCTGACCGCTTTGCTTGGAGCGATGGTCATGTCCTCAAGCGGTGATTTGATAACACTGTTCGTTGGACTGGAACTTCTTTCACTCTCATCTTATATATTGGTCGGAATACGGAAGCATGATCGGAAGTCCAATGAAGCGTCCATGAAGTATGTGATAAACGGAGGCATTTCCACAGCGATAACTTTATTCGGAATGAGCTATTTATATGGAGTGACCGGTTCCGTCAATCTAGGTGAAATGAGCCGGACGATGGCTGCAATGACGGACGGCCAGCTGCAATACATTATGGGACTCGCTTTCTTCATGGTATTTGTCGGTGTATCCTTCAAGATAGCTGCCGCCCCATTTCATATGTGGGCGCCGGATGTCTATGAGGGGGCACCGACACCGGTCACAGCCTTTTTGAGTGTAATTTCGAAAATGGCGGGTTTCATCATCATCCTGCGCATTTTTCTCTCGTTGTACCTAACAGCTTCCGGTGATATGTTCGGAGCGCTCGACTTTTTGGAAAAAAATAATATCTATATAGCTTCATTGGCGGGACTGACGATCATCATTGGAAATGTGGTTGCGTTAAGGCAGCAAAATTTAAAACGATTGTTCGCCTATTCAAGCATCGCCCATGCGGGTTACCTGCTTGTAGCGGTGGCAACATTGGGCGGGGGATATTTCCTGCTGGATACAGTCTGGTTTTATCTAATGGCTTATATATTGATGAATATAGGTGTATTTGCAGTCATTCAGCTGCTCTCCAGTCAAAGTGGGTCAGAAGATATTAGCATTCTTGCAGGATTGGGGAGGAAATCACCGTATCTTGCCATGGCATTCACCGTATTTATCCTGGCACTTGCTGGAATTCCCGGGACGACAGGTTTCATTGGCAAACTCAATATTTTTCTAGGAACATTCATAACGGAGCCTGGACATTTTGTCCTTGCTGGAATCATGATTGCTGGAACCATTGTTTCCTATGTGTATTATTTCGGATTATTGGTGCAGGTCTTTTTCCGACCCATTCATTCGGAGAAGATTATTAACATCCGTCCGGGTCTTTACGCCGTGTTGATCATTTGCGTGATAGGCACCATTCTTTTCGGGGTGGCACCAAATATTGCCTTTGAGTTTATTCATGATCAATTTGGTGAATTTACAGACTTTATTTCGAGTAAATGATATAATGCCTGTATCAGAGGCTTGTTCCATTGGATCAAGCCTCTATTTACAGTTTTAAAAAGATATTTTGCAATTCTTCCTTTTAAATTCCAAATATGCAGGGGTTTTGTGTTAGAATATAATTTGGGTGTCTTTTAGGAGGTATGTACATGTTTTCAGCCATGGGACAGCAGGCTTTAACAGGAATTATTGCACACTTGTTTTTCATCGCAGTTACCTGGTGGGCTTTACAGGCATTACATTTTGATAAAATGCTAAGATCCAATTCGGTCATCAAGGCCAGGGTTTTATATATTTTATTAACGGTTGCCATCGGTTCAGCTGTAAGTAATTTCTTCCTCGACTACCTGGGATTTGCAAACCAACTCCCGTATATGTTTAGTAATGACTGATAAGCTGTAAGAGTTTTCTTATAGCAAAATATGATTCTACTCTTGTATTCGCTTTTGCTTCCTGCCAGTTTAAGGGGAAGTTGTCACCAATTGTCGGAAAACTTGAAGTATGATCTCTCTCCTTGTGGAAAGAATGTGTAAAAGGGGAGGGATTTAACATGTTTAATTTAAACAAAAAAATGTTAACATACATAGTATTTCTCGGTTTGACGGTGATTTTAATTGGGAATAGTACGATTGTGGCAGAAAGTAAACCAGATATAGTTAAAATGGTGGGACTGTTACAAAAAGATGAAGATTTGGACATAAGGGATTGGTCTGTACTCACTAGAGAAATAAATAAAGAGATTACAACTAAACAAGAGTTTGAAAGCGAAGTTACAGCTTTAAAACGAAAATACCCTCAATTTCAATGGCACCGGAAAGATGATGCTTCCGGCTGGAAGGCTGAGGCGTTAACTTACAATGTCGATTCAGGTCTGACCGAGTCTATCAAAATAATGACAACGGAAGAGAAATTTGATAAAGTTACCTATGTCATTTACGAAGTGGAGGGGAAAGAGTGGAAGGAAGCCAATGCGGCATTTTTTACTGCTACGTTCCAAAACAGGGTGAATGACCTATTTATAGGAACTCCTTCAATTTTTTCTTGTATTAAAGGGTCTATCAATGATAATATGGATTCGGTTTTAAACTCTAAAACTGAAGACCTGTTAGATATGTTCCAAGCAAGGGAAATTGAGAGTGTGCATGAAACAAACTTTACATCTATATCTGCACATTCAACATTGTTTAAACAACAATTGACAAAAGAAAAATTAAATTTGCAGTTTGGGCTACGGACAGAAGGAATGGGTGACCAAACGAACTTTGTAGTTGGCACACCAATCATAACGTTTGAATATTAATATAGAGAAAATGGACGCGGAGGGGAATACTTTTGGAAAAAATCATCGTCCGCGGCGGAAAAAGGCTTAGCGGGACAGTTAAAGTAGAAGGTGCTAAAAACGCCGTTTTGCCAGTTATCGCTGCAACATTATTAGCAAGTGATGGGAAAAGTATCATTAAAGATGTTCCTACGCTCTCCGATGTATATACAATCAATGAAGTATTGCGCAACTTAAATGCAGATGTTGCCTTTCATGACAATCAAGTAACTGTAGATGCATCAAGAGAGTTATTAGAAGAAGCACCATTTGAATATGTACGTAAAATGAGAGCTTCCGTTTTAGTGATGGGCTCATTACTAGCAAGGAATGGCCGGGCCCGCGTTGCTCTTCCTGGTGGCTGTGCCATCGGATCACGTCCTATCGACCAGCATTTAAAGGGTTTTGAAGCGATGGGAGCAAAAGTGAAGGTCGGCAATGGTTTCATTGATGCCGAGGTAGAAGGCAGACTTAAGGGTGCAAGAGTGTATCTTGACTTCCCGAGTGTGGGTGCCACTGAAAACATCATGATGGCAGCAACACTTGCTGAGGGTATAACTATTCTTGAAAATGTGGCCAAAGAGCCTGAAATTGTAGATCTTGCGAATCTCCTTAATAAAATGGGTGCCAAAGTCAGAGGTGCCGGTACAGGTACGATGAGAATCGAGGGTGTCGATAAATTATATGGCACTGAACATACGATTATACCTGACCGTATCGAAGCTGGTACATTCATGACTGCGGCCGCTCTTACTGGCGGCAATGTTCTAGTTCAAGGAGCTGTACCTGAACACCTTACTTCCCTTATTGCTAAAATGGAGGAAATGGGCGTTAAAATTCTTGAAGAAGAAGATGGATTACGCGTTATCGGTCCAAAAACCTTAAAGGCCATTGATATTAAAACAATGCCGCATCCTGGTTTCCCGACAGATATGCAATCGCAAATGATGGCATTATTACTGCGTGCTGAAGGAACAAGTATGATTACGGAGACCGTTTTCGAAAACCGTTTCATGCATGTTGAGGAATTCCGTCGCATGAATGCCAATATTAAAATAGAAGGCCGTTCCGTAATCGTTAATGGACCAACTAACATTCAAGGAGCTGAAGTAGCTGCAACAGATTTACGTGCCGCAGCAGCTCTCATCCTGACTGGATTGGTTGCAGATGGCATTACACGTGTTACAGAACTGAAGCATCTTGACAGAGGGTACGTTAATTTCCATGGTAAATTGGCATCCCTAGGTGCAGATGTGGAACGTATTAACGAAGATGTACCTGCTGAAGCAAAAAAAATTGCAGATTTAAACGCATAAATAGCTTATAGAACCATTCACGTTCGAGTCATTGAACCGTGAATGGTTTTTTTTGTCTTGATACGGATTCATCGGCTACAGTTAAATGGATGTCGTTTTTCTATTCATAAAAGCTTGTCCCCCGACATACATTTGTTATGTAAAGATACCTGCTGGATACGATTAAACACGGCAGAGAAAACAAGTGTAGGGAGGCTCAGGAATTTGAAAGCAATCAAACCGATGATCGTACTATTCATAGCAGTAGCGTTCGTAATTATCATGATTCCGGCAGTGCTTGTGCTTCCATTTTCAAATGATAAGACAAGCGGGCAGTTGACCGAACAATTAGAAAAGAAAGTAAAGAATGAGGGTAAAGAGGTAGCTGCAAATGAAATGAGTTCCGTAGAAGTTGCCGTTTACCGAACATCTGCAAAAAAGATTGAAAAACTGCCGATTGAATCGTACTTGACTGGTGTGGTTGCGGCTGAAATGCCTGCGGATTTTGAAGAAGAAGCGCTGAAGGCTCAAGCATTGACAGCGAGAACTTACATTGTCAATCAGCTTATAAGCGAAAGTCGGCTGGGCTTGCCGGATGGTGCCGATGTAAGCGATACGGTCATGCACCAAGTTTATAAGAATAATGATGAGCTGAAAAAACAGTGGGGCTCTGATTATAAATCGAAGATGCAAAAAATTAACAAGGCTATAAAAGAAACTTCGGGTCAAATTTTAACCTATGAAGGAAAACCGATTACTGCCACTTTTTTTTCGACCAGTAATGGCTACACGGAAAATTCCGAGGACTATTGGCAAGCTGATTATCCTTATTTAAAAAGTGTATCCAGTCCGTGGGATAAAGAAGAATCACCAAAATTTTATAATAAAGTTGTAGTGAATGCTGCCGATTTTGAAAAAAAACTGGGTGTAAGTCTTTCTTCGGGAACATCAATAGGGACTGTCATTGAAAGAACATCAGGTAATCGTGTAGGTGTAGTGGAAATCGCAGGAAAGAAAATGACAGGAAAACAGATTCGTGAGAAGCTCGGGCTGACATCATCCGATTTTGACTGGGAGCGTCAAGGCAACCAGATTGTCATCACGACAAAAGGATCCGGGCACGGAGTTGGAATGAGCCAATACGGTGCCAATGGCATGGCCAGGGAAGGTAAAACCTATGAAGACATCGTGAAATATTATTATAAAGGCGTCAAAGTTCAGTCTTCAAATAAGTGGCTGAATACGATGACAGCAAAAAAATGAGAGATGGGAATCCCCATCTCTCATTTTTTTGCACTAATTTTTTCTATAACGGTCAAAAAGCCCCGTTCACGCTTGAAATAATGATATTGGACATGAAAATAGACTGCAGCTACTCCTATGATATCTTTAATGACATCTATTAAGGTAGAGGAGCGGTATGGGACGAAGGATTGGTGGTATTCATCAATAACTCCGTAAAGGCAAGCCACAAGTGCCGCCAACAGGCTTAAACCAGGTTTCAGATTTTGGTTTGCAGCAAGGGCGGAAACTAATAATATATACAAAATGGCAAATTCGACCAGATGAAGTGCCTCTTTGATAAATCGGTCAATTGAGGATGAGGGAAGATCAAGAATCATATCATCGGGGTTGCTCGACATTATCCAAATGGCAATCATATATAGGAAAGGCAATAACGTTAACACAAATTTAAAAGCTTTTTTCATGATTTAAACATCCTTCAACTGTAAGATACCAAACATTTTACCATTCTACGAATAAAATCGGTTTCATTTCCACAAAATAAATCTAAAATATTTTTTTCCTGAATGTATATAATCTTAACAAAATGTTCAGAATGATTGCTGAGGTGATTAATATGAGAGAGGAAGAAAAGAAACCAACTTCCACAATCCGACGTATACTAAAACAACGTTGGGCATTATCAGCAATCTATATCGCAAGTGCAGCCATAATCTTAGCCGCGGCCTTCTTATTACAAAATAGTTTTAACGATTCAGCTAAAGATGGCAAAGAGGAATCAGCTGAAACAGGAAAAAACTATGGTGAGCCTTCTGTAGAGGTTAATAGTAATCTTGAGACAATCAAGATGCCTGTAGCCGATGCGAACAAAACGGTTATCAAGAAACAGTTTTATGATGTGAATGCAGATGAAAAAGCACAAGAAGAAGCATTGGTTTTCTACAACAATAGATATGAGCAAAACAAAGGTATAGACATTGCAATGGAAGATGGAAAGACTTTCGATGTAAAGGCTTCCTTAAGTGGAAATGTAACGAAAGTTCAAGACGATGCGCTACTTGGAAATTTAGTTGAAGTAGAACATGAAGATGGCGTTGTTACCCGTTATCAATCTGTTAAAGACATTAAGGTTGCAGTCGGTGACAAAGTGAAACAAGGACAAGCAATTGCTACAGCTGGAAAAAGCCAAATCAATGAAGAGGCTGGCGTACATGTACACTTCGAAATCAGAAAAGATAACATTGCGTTAAACCCACTTGATTTTGTTGATAAACAAGCTTCTGCGATTCAATCGGCAACTGAAGCCGAAGGCAGTGAACTTGAAGATTCAGCTAATAAAGAAGAAAAACCTGCAGTCGAAGGTTCTGAAGCTGATAAAGAGGAAAAACCTGCAGTTGAAGAATCTGAAACTGGCACGGAGCAAGCTCCTGCAGTTGACGAAACTGACGAGAGCACTGATTTAGAGAGTGGCACTGATGAGGAAGGCTCTGTCCCTGGTGAAGATACAACTGAAGAAAGCGATTCCTTAAAAGATTCGTTGAATCAATCTAATTAAGATCAAGATTTTTAATAAAATCAAAACAAAAACCTAGAGCGTTACGAATGACAACAACTGAAAATTTGGTAAAAGGAAGCCGTTCACTTTGAACGGCTTCCTTTTTTTCGAGGAAATATTGGCCAATATGCTGAAACCTTTGAATTTCTGACAAATTTCTCGGGAAATAATTTACGCTTAATGAAAATAAACAGATGAAAATCAGAAATAAATCCAAACCTCCTGTCCCATTAGGCATATATTCTTAACCAAGCTAATAAGATGTTATAAACCATGCAAAGAGAGTGTTTGAGGTGAGGAATCGTTTATTACAAATTATCTAATAGGTGAATAATTCTATCTTTCATTGTTTATAGGGCAGCGGTATTCGATTCGAAAAATACGAATCTCATTTCACACTTCTCACATCCAATTTGGGGAGGTCGAGTGGTGTGCACGATTACATCAAAGAAAGAACTATCAAGATAGGAAAGTATATCGTGGAAACTAGAAAAACAGTCCGCGTCATTGCAAAAGAGTTCGGAGTCTCTAAAAGCACGGTTCATAAAGACTTGACTGAGAGGCTGCCAGAAATTAATCCTGATTTGGCTAACGAAGTGAAGGATATATTGGATTATCATAAATCCATTCGCCACCTTAGAGGTGGAGAAGCGACAAAATTAAAATATAAACGTTCTGAAAGAGAAGAAGAAATCGTTAAATGATACTTGAATCATTCCGGCAATTGGAAGTGAATCGGGCAATCTGGGATAAGGGGGCATGAAAGTGAATGTCCATTTTTTTTCTTAACCTTGATTGCAGTTCCGTGCCGGGATTTTTTTTATGGGGAAATGCGAAATTTAGTACATAAGGCATCAATTTTTTTTACATATTGGCAAAAAAGGGAATAATAGTATTTATTAGTGTTTATTTATAATTCATACTTACTTGTGTCAATGCAATATGGTAAAATAAACAATTAGGACAGAAGTAGGTTATATGTGAGGATATTCAAGGAGGATTTAAGAAATGTTTGCTAGAGATATTGGGATAGATCTTGGAACAGCCAATGTTCTTATACATGTCAAAGGTAAAGGAATTGTGTTAAATGAGCCTTCGGTAGTTGCGATTGATAAGAATACGAACCGTGTTCTTGCCGTCGGGGAAGAAGCTCGTAAAATGGTAGGCCGTACTCCAGGAAACATCATCGCAATCCGTCCTTTAAAAGACGGTGTCATTGCGGATTTTGATGTAACAGAATCAATGCTTAAGCATTTTATCAATACATTGAATGTGAAAGGCTTCCTTTCAAAGCCTAGAATTTTAATCTGTTGCCCGACCAACATAACAAGTGTCGAACAAAAAGCGATTAAAGAAGCGGCTGAAAAAAGCGGCGGAAAAAAAATATTCCTTGAAGAAGAACCAAAAGTGGCTGCAATCGGTGCCGGTATGGATATTTTTCAACCAAGCGGCAATATGGTCGTAGACATTGGCGGGGGTACAACGGATATTGCCGTTCTTTCAATGGGGGATATCGTTACATCTTCTTCAATTAAAATGGCCGGTGACAAATTCGATAATGAAATTTTAAATTATATCAAGCGGAAGTACAAGCTCCTTATTGGTGAGCGTACAGCGGAAAACATTAAAATCCAGGTTGCAACCGTATTCCCTGGATCCCGTAATGAAGTCATCGATATCCGTGGGCGCGATATGGTATCGGGATTGCCTAGAACCATTTCGGTCAACTCGGAAGAAATTGAGGAAGCTCTTCGCGAGCAGGTTTCCATCATTGTACAAGCTGCAAAAAGTGTGCTTGAGCGGACACCGCCAGAACTTTCTGCAGATATCATCGACCGCGGCGTCATTTTAACAGGCGGGGGAGCATTGCTTCACGGGATTGATTTACTTCTTGCTGAAGAACTTAAGGTCCCAGTACTCGTTGCCGAGCAGCCAATGGATTGTGTAGCAATCGGAACCGGTATCATGCTTGATAATATGGATAAATTGCCACGTCACAAATTCAACTAAAAAGCGGATGGAAAGCCGCACCATAAGATAGGGGTCTAAGGTTCAGACAAACGTGAGGCATAGTGAAAGTGCGTGCAGTTCTAGTACAGATGAGCAATAGGCCCTCTTCTTTTAGTCGAGAGTTTAACACCATTCCTTTAAATCTGACCTAGCCTACGATATAGGTAAATTCTTCTGCCTAATGCTGTCCCTTTCCTTAAGATACTGATGTTCATGACCGATAAGATAGATATGAGAAATTGAACGGGATAAGTTATGTAAATTGAGGAGTGAAGAAGATGTTAAGAGGTTTTTATACGGCTGCTTCCGGGATGCTTACACAGCAAAGGCGCACAGAATTGCTCACAAACAATATGTCCAACGCGAATACTACAGGATATAAAGCGGATCAAATGAGTATAAGGTCTTTTCCTGAAATGCTCATAAGCAACATAGGTGGTAAAACGGTTCCTACGGAGAGCAAATTGAGCATGTCTAACTTATCCCAGGTTGGAGGGCTCAGTACGGGTGTTTATGTACAGGAGGCAAATCCTTTATTTGTCCAGGGCACATTGGAGGAAACCCAGCTTAATACGGATATTTCCTTGGTCGATGAAAACCTTCCGATCAATGTTGAAACGGGTCGGCAGGGATCGGTTTTTTTTACTGTCCAGGATGATGATGGTGCTATCCGTTATACGCGTAACGGCAGCTTCACCCTGGATGGGCAAGGTTATCTGACTACGCCTGCCGGTCATTATGTATTGAACGAAAATAATGAAAAGATCCAGCTTGATAGCGATCAATTCACAGTAGCGGAAAACGGTGTTATTTTAGAAGGAAATGCTCAAACCGCACGTATGGGCATCGGTTATTCGGATGATCCGTCATTACAGCTCATGAAGGATGGGGAAGGCCTATACAAGGCTGCGAATGATGGGGATTTACCTAGTGCATATGCGGCTGCAGATGTCGGTTTTTCTACTAAGCAAGGCTTTCTTGAAGGCTCCAATGTTGACCAATCGAGAACGATGACAGAAATGATGTCTGCATACCGCTCTTTTGAAGCGAGTCAGAAGGTTCTTCAAGCCTATGATAAAAGTTTGGATAAAGCGGTCAATGAAGTTGGCAGGCTTTAATTGAACAGTAGGAAAAATGACTTTGGAAATTTGAACATGTAAGGGGAAAAACCATGAATCGTACGATGATGACTGCGACGAATACGCTGAACCAACTTCAAAGTAAAATCGACCAAATAGGTAATAATATCGCGAATGCGGACACGACTGCCTACAAAAAGACCCAAACGAGTTTCAATGACTTATTGACACAGAGCTTCAATAATCAACCGAGTGAGACCAAGGAAAAAGGAAGATTGACCACACCTGGCATCCGGCAAGGAACAGGGGCTATGATAAGCCAATCTCAATTGGTGCTTTCACAGGGAGCCTTAAAGACGACGGACCGCAACCTTGATGCTGCATTCACCCGCGATGACCAATTCTTCATAGTAAGCGTTCAAGATGATAATGGGGTCAATACAAGGCTTACAAGGGATGGGGCCTTTTATTTATCTCCTAATGCTAACGACCAAATGATGCTCGTTACCTCTGCTGGACATAAAGTCCTTGATGAAAATGGTGAACCGATCCTCATTGACGGAAACATTAAGGACATTAAGATTTCGGAAAATGGCTTATTGATAGTGGATACGGAAGAATATGGCGAAAAGAGATTTGGACTCGGAATCGTCTCGGTCAAGAAACCGCAATTTCTTGACCGGCTAGGCGGAAATTTACTTGGCCTGCCCAAAAACTTCAATGCCTTGGGTGTTAACAAAGACGAGATCATGACTGCATTAACAGGGGATTCCCGCAACAGGGCAGCAGTCCGTCAAGGGTCTCTGGAGTCATCAAATGTCGATCTTTCCAAAGAAATGACGGATCTAATCAATGTTCAACGGTCCTACCAATTTCAATCCCGGGCTGTAACGATGGCTGATCAAATGAGCGGATTGGTCAATGGAATCCGTTAAGGTTTCTGGTAAATAAAATGTCTCCCTGCGGAATTAGAGCAAATCGGTTATAATGGATTCATAACAAAAGGAATCATTCGTGCCGATCATTTTGCATAGCTGCTGAATTTCTGGTGTAAAGGGAAAATCAGTCGGCGAGTTTTCTTAAAAGGAGCTTTCACATTCTATATGGAACAAAATCGTGTAATGAGACAACAAATTGAAGAAGAGATAAAGGAAGTTGAGGCGAAACCGAATCGTAGGATCAAGGTCCGTCTTTTGCCAATTTGGCTTCGTTTACTCATTGTTATTGGATTGATTTTCATTGCTGTATTATCCGGAGCACTATTAGGATATAGTGTGATTGGTGGAGGACATGCAATGGATGTTTTCCAAAAATCCACATGGACCCATATTATTGATATAGTGAACAAGGGTGCGTAGTTCCATGTTTTTTTAAGTAGTTGCTGTCGTTATCGGAATTTATATTGCATGGCAACTACGTCTCTGTCTACATGACAGGGGCGAGTTTATGTAATGTTAGAAATATTTAAGTCATAGGAGGAAGATTATGCTTGATATCACACAAATAAAGGAAATTATCCCGCATCGTTACCCATTCTTATTAGTTGACCGGATCATAGAAATAGATGAAGGGAAAAGAGCGGTTGGATTGAAGAATGTCTCAGCAAATGAAGAGTTCTTTAATGGCCATTTCCCCGATTATCCAGTTATGCCTGGAGTTTTGATTGTAGAGGCATTAGCGCAAGTCGGTGCTGTAGCCGTTTTGAAACAAGAAGAATACAAAGGGCGGCTTGCCTTTTTCGCTGGGATTGATAATTGCCGCTTTAAGAAGCAAGTTAAACCAGGTGATCAGCTGCGTCTGGAAGTGGAAATAGTGCGTATGAGAGGGTCAATGGGTAAAGGGAAAGCAGTGGCAACGGTAGATGGAGAAACAGCGTGTGAAGCCGATATCATGTTTGCTTTTGGTGACAAATAAGATTCATTTTCCGCGAAAGGGAAATGGAATGTTGAAACTAAATTTCTCGGAAAAGGGTTTAAGGAACCGTGAAGCGGTGTATATAATAAGCACTGCATTGCTTTTTTAAAGCAAGAGCAGTTTTTGAACTTTTTATTCTCCCTTTGAGTGCCGGACATTTTATATGTCCGGCATTTTTTATTTGAGTAAGCAAAGCGGATTTTTCTTTTTTAATTTAGGCTCCTTTCGTAAAGATTGTTGTTTTTAAAAACAACTAAACGATTTAAGGTTGATTGGAGCGCAAGTGCGAGACTCCTGCGGGAGCAGCGGGACAGGTGAAACCCCACAGGCGTTTACGCCGAGGAGGCTCACCGCCCGCCCCGCGGAAAGCGAGCATCTGGAGGGGAAATCAACCACACCGCTTTACTTGGTAAATAGCAACAAAGTATGCGAAAACAGCCTTAATTTAAAATAGGGCGCAAGTTATTTTCACATTCGGGCAAAATAGCTAATGATAAAGAAAGAAGGGAGGTTGCCAAAAATGATGAAGAAAATTTTTGCACTACTTGGGGGATCTTTATTATCAATTATGTTCCTTGCTGGATGCGGAACGAATGATAATGACAACAATCCCGCACCAGAAAATGATAACAACATCATGGATGATGATAACAATGGTGTAAATGATAACAACGATAATAACGATATGAATGATAACAATAATGATGGAGTACTTGATAACAACGATAATAACGTCAATGATAACGTCGATAATGATGCGGATGACTTGATTAAAGACGATAATAAAGATGACGACAAAAATAGGTAATTAGCACAGAATGAGAAAGACTGGCTTAGGTAAGAAGAGGATTGGTATCCTTATTCGTCTAAGTCAGTCTTTTTTATGTGCATTCGATTATGGATGGGAATTAAGGGAAGGGTTTTTTACTTATTAGTTGCCAATTTAGGCTTTGAGCGGATTTTTTGCTTGAACTCTTTTAGTAATTCGTCGCCGGATAGGCCTTTTTGGACCAAATCTTCAAGAAGGAGTTCTGCATATTTGCTCCGTGTCTTTTGGATGTGGCCAACGAATAGAAGGCTATAATGGTTGCCCACTTTTCTTATTGTTCGTAAAACAGTGTGGAACAAAGCCGGTTCATTGTCCTTTTTGGTAATGACTGCCTGGATATACACCTCTCCGTCTATATTGGGAAGTGAGGGCTGAAGCTTATTGAAATGATTTTCTTCTACAAAGGCTTCCAGTAACCATGTTCTGGCGTCGTTTTCTTTATTTATAATCAGTCCATCTGTTAAAGCGATATCGATCAAGTTTAAATTTTCAGTAACAATTTGCAACGAGATCAATTTAAATGATTTCATCTAATTCCTCCGTTTCTTGCAAGAAAGAGCGGTATTACCTCTCTTCAACGTAAATTTTTGAAATGGTACATATCGATTTAATCCTTTTAAAGGTAATTATATCATACTAAAAAAAAGTTCCTTAATGAAATGAAAACCCAACATTTGTCTAAATTATGAAGGATAGAATAAAAATTTGCAAAATATTTAATTTTGTTAACTATTCGTTTTTCGCCTGGTTTCAATCAATAAAAAACGATTTTGCATCATCCAAACGGTTTTTCATGAAGAAAAATGGTGTAATAAGACCATTTCGTCGATTTTTTAATAGATGGAAGAAAGAGTATGATTAATGCATATTAAAGAGAAAGGAGTGAAAAGATGATTAACCAAGTTACCCTCGTCGGCAGGCTTACGAAGGATCCTGAATTAAGATACACACCCGAGGGCAAGGCTGTTTCCAATATCACGTTAGCAGTCAACCGGAACTTCCGTAATACTGTCGGTAACTATGAGGCGGACTTCGTACAGTGTATCATATGGAAAAAGTCGGCTGAAAATACTGCTCAATATTGTAAAAAGGGTGCAACGATCGGCATAACTGGCAGAATACAAACAAGGAGATACGAAAATCAGGAGGGCAAATATGTATATGTAACTGAAGTGGTTGCCGAGAGGGTTCAATTCATTGGATCTAAACAAAATGATATTAAGCCCAAAGATTTTGAACATATTGGTTTATAGTGTTACGTGAAGGGTGGAATGATGGCTTGCCCCAGCACGGAAGCAAGATTGTTTTCAAGAAAGTGTATGGGTGAGTTAAATTTGACATGTGATGAAGACCTATTTGAAAACTTCTAATAATGAATAGTAGGACAGAGCAATTTGATGCTTACTACATTGGAAATAATAAAAGTATTTATAGGACCATAATGAAAAATACATGCACAGATTCTCAGGGAAATATAGTGAAACGTGACAGTAGTATATAGATTATCTTTCATCCATTCATTCCCCAAAAGCTAATATAGCTTCTTCCCCGCTGGAAACCTCGATTTACCCTCAATAAAATCGAGTTATATGATTTCCCCATTGTAATGACTGCAAATAAGCAGTCATTTTTTTTGTGCCAAAATGTGTGTAAATGGGGAAAATAAAAAAATAATTCTGTTAAATTAGAATTTTTAGAAAATATATTGTAATATTTTAATTTTGATGCAATAATAAACCCAATAATATAATTGGAAAAAAAGTTATATATAGGAAGTGATTTGATGGACGAACCAATTATTAAGGTGAATGGGCTGCGAACCAGTTTTCGTACGGACGATGGGGTGATTCCTGTCGTGAATTCAATCGATTTCCATGTCAATCCTGGTGAGGTTTTAGGGATTGTAGGAGAATCGGGATGCGGAAAAAGCGTAACTTCTCTGTCCATCATGGGTCTGGTTCCTTCGCCTGCTGGTAAGGTGGAGGGGGAAATCCTCTTTAAAGGAGAGAACATCGCGAATGCCTCTGAAGCGAAAATGAGAAAAATTCGCGGGAATGATATAGCGATGATATTCCAGGAACCGATGACTAGCTTGAATCCTGTGTTCACTATTGGCGAGCAGTTGGTCGAGACGCTTCGGATACATAAAAAATGGAACAAGAAACAGGCCCGGCATAGAGCGGTGGAAATGCTGAAGCTGGTTGGGCTTGGCCGTGCCGAGGAATTGCTCAAAGAATATCCGCATCAGCTTTCAGGTGGAATGAGACAAAGGGTCATGATAGCAATGGCCATGATTTGCGAACCTAAACTCCTCATAGCCGATGAACCGACAACGGCTTTGGATGTGACGATCCAGGCACAAATCCTGGAGTTAATGAAGAATTTAAATAAAGAAACAGACACGGCAATCATGATGATTACCCATGATCTTGGAGTAGTGGCGCAAATGTGTGAACGTGTCATTGTCATGTATGCCGGCAAGGTGATAGAGGAAGGAAATGTGCAAACGATTTTCCAAAACCCCAAGCATCCTTATACTGTCGGTTTACTTCAGTCGATTCCCGATATGCGAATAAAGAAAGATCGCCTTTATTCAATACCGGGTAATGTGCCAAAACCTGGGACAAGCAGCCTCGGGTGCCAGTTTGCCCCCCGGTGCTCCCATGCAATGGAGCAATGTATAAATGGGACCCCGTCTCTATTGAAATTCGATGAGGGTCAGCATGTTCGCTGCTGGCTGTATGAAGATGGGAAAGGAGCTGCCTTGCATGAATCAAACATTGGTTAAGGTAGAAAACCTAAAGAAGCATTTTCCAATCAAAGGAGGGGTTCTCGGAAAGACCATCGGAGAGGTCAAGGCAGTTGATGGTTTGTCTTTTTCCATTTATAAAGGGGAAACCTTAGGACTTGTTGGTGAAAGCGGTTGCGGAAAGTCTACTACGGGAAGATTATTGCTTCGATTGCTTGAGCCGAGTGAGGGTAATGTTTATTTCGAAGGAAAGGACCTGACAGCTTTATCTTCCAGTGAAATGAGAAAGATGCGCCGTGAAATGCAGATGGTCTTCCAGGACCCATTCGCTTCCCTCAATCCCAGGCATACCATTGGGAAAATATTGGAAGAACCACTCATCGTTCACGGGGTTAAAGATAAAAAGGCGCGAAAGGCCCGTGTGCAGGAACTTCTTAAGGTTGTTGGTTTAAGCAGTTACCATGCTAAAAGGTATCCGCATCAATTCAGTGGGGGCCAGCGGCAGCGTATTGGCATAGCGAGGGCACTTGCAGTCAACCCCAAACTGATCATTGCCGATGAGCCGGTGTCTGCACTGGATGTGTCTATCCAGGCACAGGTCTTGAATCTGTTGCAGGATTTGCAGGAAGATTTTGATTTGACCTACTTGTTCATTGCCCATGATCTTGGAGTGGTGAGGCATATCTCCGACCGTGTCGGTGTCATGTATCTTGGACATATAGTTGAATTGACGGAAAGTGAAGGACTTTATGAAGATCCGCTTCATCCATATACGCAGGCTTTACTATCAGCCGTGCCCATCCCGGATGTGGGATACAAGGGGGATAGGGTAATCCTGCAGGGAGATGTTCCAAGCCCATCAAAACCGCCCGGCGGCTGTCCATTCCATACAAGATGTCCGAGGGCGATGGCAGTATGCAGTACGGAAAAGCCAATCCTGAACGAACATAAATCTGGTCACTACGTTGCTTGTCATTTATACAATTGACACGACGTATACATAAATTCGCAAATAATAAGGGGGAAGAATATGAAGAAAACATTGGCATTATTGCTGGTTGGTATCCTGGCTCTTTCGCTAGCGCTTGCGGGATGCTCCTCGTCTACATCAAAAGAGAAAGATGATGGTAAAGGGGGATCGAGTGAAGCGAAGGGCGGCGTATTGATATACGGTAAAGGCGGAGACGCTGTCGGTCTTGACCCGGCCATCGTAACAGATGGGGAATCATTCATCGTCACACAGCAGATTTTTGAAACGCTTGTGAAATATGGGGAAGATGATACGGAAATCAATCCGGGTCTTGCAGAATCATGGGAAGTGTCCGATGACGCAAAAACATACACATTCAAATTGAAAACCGGAATCAAGTTCCATGATGGTACTGATTTCAATGCAGATGCTGTCGTAAAAAACTTTCAACGTTGGGCACAAAGTAAGGATGAGGGTAAATTTGCGTACTATGCCTCCATGTTCGGAGGATTTGAAGGTGATGAAGGCCATGTCATCAAAGAAGTAAAAGCGGTCGATGCCAGCACGGTGGAATTCACTTTGAACCGTCCGCAGGCGCCGTTCCTGAAAAACCTTGCTATGCCTACATTTGCAATAGCCAGTCCGGCTGGAATTGAAAAAGAGGGTGATGACTTCACTAAAAATCCATCTGGTACAGGTCCTTTCAAATTCAAATCATGGAAACCTGGCGATACGATTGAAGTGGTGAAAAACGATGACTACTGGCAAGAAGGACTGCCGAAACTTGATGGAATCACGTTTAAGGTCATTAAAGATAACTCTGCGCGATTAAATGCTGCAATCAAGGGTGAAATCGACCTGATGGACGGGTTGAACCCAAGTGATATCAGTAAGGTTACAGGAGATGAAAACCTGCAAATATTCGAACGAGCATCCATGAACGTCGGGTACTTTGCTTTCAATGTTGAGAAAGCGCCATTCGACAAGAAAGAAGTGCGTCAAGCGATCTCGCATTTGATCAATAAAAAGGAAATCATTGATAATTTTTATGAAGGCACAGCAGAGCCTGCCAAGAATCCTATGCCGCCATCCGTTTCTGGCTACAATGACAAAGTCGAAGACTATGATTATGATGTAGAAAAAGCGAAAGAACTGCTGAAAAAGGCTGGACTTGAAGACGGATTTAAAATGGACCTATGGGCAATGCCGGTACCGCGCCCATATATGCCAGATGGTCAAAAAGTGGCTGAAGCCATTCAAGCAAACCTAAAACAAGTCGGCATCGAAGCGAATATCGTTTCGTACGAATGGGCTGCATATTTAGAGAAAGTGCAGGCTGGTGAAGCCCAATCCTTCATGATGGGCTGGACAGGAGATAATGGAGATGCGGATAACTTCCTTTATACATTATTGGATAAAGATAATATCGGCTCCAACAACTATGCCCGTTACGCAAACGATGAGGTCCATAAACTGCTGATCGAAGCTCAGTCCACGGCAGATGAAGCCAAGCGCAATGTGCTGTATGGAAAAGCACAGGAAATCATCCATGAAGATGCTCCATGGGTTCCGCTTGTACACTCTTTACCGCAGTTAGCCGGATCTAAGACGGTCAAAGGGTTTGTTCCACATCCAACTGGTTCACAATCCCTTGTTAATGTATCACTAGAAAATTAACCGTACGAACCGGGTAGTATGGAGTCTTGCATGCTTCCCGGTTTTGTTATGGAATGTATTTCAAAATGATCAAGGGCGCTTCGAAGGACCCTTATTAAAAGGCGGGTGATTGTTTTGTTTTCCTATACCGTACGACGTTTAGGATCTCTCATTCCAGTGTTACTTGGAATGGCATTTATTGTATTCATGATGATTCGGGCGATTCCTGGAAATCCAGCACAGGTGATTTTAGGGCAGCAAGCAACGGAAGAGGCAGTCGCTGCAATGACAAAGGAACTTGGTCTGGATAAACCTTGGTTCATCCAGTTTTGGGATTATTTATCAGGCTTGTTAAAGGGAGACCTGGGTGTTTCGTTAAAAACGAATAGTCCGGTTTCCGAGGAAATTGGGCCATACCTAATGGCCACGATAGAACTGGCCTTGATCGCCATGATCATCGCCGTGGTCATAGGCGTGAATGCAGGGATAATATCAGCTTGGTTTCAAAACTCATGGTTTGATTATATCGCCATGGTTATTGCGTTGATTGGTTTGTCCATGCCTATTTTCTGGCTGGGATTAATGGAGCAATACATCGTTTCAATTCAATGGGATTTACTTCCCACGACAGGGCGGGATAATATCAGGGATCCCGTTGAGGCCATGACCGGCCTGTATTTGATAGATACACTCATAGCTGGCAGGGTTGATCAGTTTTTTGAGGTGATCAAACATCTCATATTGCCGGGGATTGCGCTTGCGACCATACCGATGGCCATTATTGCAAGGATGACACGTTCGTCCATGCTGGAAGTTATGAGATCGGATTTCATCCGTACGGCTCGTGCCAAAGGAATGAGAATGTTTTGGGTTGTTTACAAGCACTCCCTTAAGAATGCCCTGATTCCAGTGGTGACGGTGATCGGCCTGCAGACAGGATTACTGTTAGGCGGCGCCATATTAACGGAAAATATTTTTGGATGGCCAGGTATCGGTACATATATTTATGATGCAATACTATCTCGGGATTATCCGGTGATACAGTCCGGAATTCTCGTCATCGCCTTTTTGTTTGTCATGATTAATCTAGTTGTGGACTTGTTGTATGCAGCGATCGATCCTAGGATTAAGTATAAATAGGGAGGGAAACTCATGCCTGAAATAGCAACGAATACTTCACCAATCCTTCCTCCAAAAGAGGCAGAGGAAAAGGTCATCTCTCCCTGGAAGGAAGGATGGAGGAGTTTTAGGAAAAATAAGGTAGCCCTTGTGGGTCTGGGGATTGTTGCATTTTTTATCTTAATCGCCATCTTCGCGCCCCTTATTGCACCTTATTCATTTGAGGGGCAAAGGCTAAGTGATAAACATTTAGCACCGTCTGCAGAGCATTGGTTCGGAACGGATGAATTTGGACGTGATATTTTGAGCAGGGTCATTTATGGCTCGCGCATATCAATAGGGGTCGGCTTCTTATCTGTTGCCGGATCTGTCGTGGTTGGGTCTTTTTTAGGAATCATTGCCGGTTATTACGGCAAGTGGATAGATACAATCATATCGAGGGTCTTTGACATCATTCTGGCCTTTCCAAGTATCTTGCTTGCCATTGCTGTCGTAGCCGTTTTGGGACCTTCCCTTCGCAACGCACTTATTGCCATTGCCATCGTCAATGTCCCGATATTCGGCCGGCTTTTACGTTCACGGGTCTTAACGGTGAAAGAAGAGGAATATGTAACGGCTGCGAAGGCAATTGGAATGGGGGATGGTCGGATTCTCCTTCACCACATCCTTCCGAATAGTCTTGCACCGATCATCGTTCAAGGTACCTTGGCGATTGCTACTGCCATAATTGAGTGTGCGGCACTGGGCTTTCTCGGACTCGGAGCTCAGCCGCCAGCACCAGAGTGGGGAAAAATGCTTGCCGATTCCAGGGCGTTCATCATTCAGGCACCATGGACGGTTCTTTTCCCTGGCCTTGCGATCATGCTTACGGTACTTGGCTTTAACCTAATGGGGGATGGGCTGCGCGATGCATTGGATCCAAGAATGAAAAACTAGAATAAAAAGGGTGATGTTAGTTTAACATCACCATCTTTTTTCGTTTATCGTGTAAATCTATTAAAATATGAAAAATAATAACATAAGCCTAGATCGAAATAGGAAAATAGTGACTATTACCCCTTAAAATCACCCCAAAAGTTGTGATACTTTTATACTCAGTAAGAATATTCCAAAAATTGATTATTTTAGAGGAGGAAAGTTCATTGATTAAACGTAGCTTGTCCATTCTAGCAATCTTTCTATTAGTATTTACTGCAAGCGTTTCCGCAGCCAAGCTACCAGATTCCCCGACAGGCTCGGGCAGTGCAGGTAAGAAGAATCAGGAAAGTATTATAAAGCTGAAGAATAATGATTTGGCGAAGAAGTACAAAAGCAATGAGAAGGTCAGGGTCATCGTAGAGATGAAGGAAGCCCCGGCAATAGAAATAGCTTCGAAAGAAGGGAAACTTTTTAAACAGTTATCTAAAAGTAAGAAACAACAATTAAAGTCCGAAAAGCTAGCTAATCAGAAGAAATTGAAAAAAAAGGTGAAAGAGAAAAAAATAGCTTTCAAGGAACTTGAAAGTTTTACGACAGTCGTAAATGGGTTCAGTGGTGAACTTCAGTATGGTGAAATCAAAAAGGTGGAAGCCATGCCTGAAGTTGCTGAAGTACATATTGCGAATGAATATGAACGTCCTGTAGAAAAACCCGAGATGCTATATAGTAAAGAACTTGTCCAAGCCCAGGAAGCTTGGCGGGAATATGGATATAAAGGGGAAGGGATGGTCGTCGGGATTATCGATACTGGAATTGACCCATCTCACCGTGATATGGTCCTGAACGACGAGACTAAGGCTGAGCTGACTGAAAGTGAAATAAGCGGGATAAAGGAATCTAGCCATCTATTAGGCAATTATTATACGGCGAAGGTACCTTATGGATACAATTACATGGATGAAAATGAAGAAATCCTTGACCTTGGTGAAGGGGCTTCCATGCATGGAATGCATGTAGCGGGTACGGCTGGTGCCAATGGAGATGAAGAGAATGGCGGCATTAAAGGGGTTGCTCCTGAAGCCCAGCTCCTTGCTTTAAAGGTCTTCGGGAATGATCCCGACATGCAGACAACATGGGGCGATATATACATTAAGGCGATTGATGATGCCATTATCCTTGGGGCGGATGTGCTGAATATGAGCCTTGGCTCTACTGCAGGTTTTGTATCAGCAGAAGATCCGGAGCAGCAGGCGGTATCCAGGGCTGTTGATAATGGGATCCTCATGTCGATTTCAGCAGGAAACTCGGCACACTTTGGAAATGGTTTTGCAAACCCATCAGCCTCGAACCCGGATATTGGCGTTTCAGGTTCACCTGGGCTTGCTTACGATTCTGTACAAGTGGCATCGGTAGAGAATAACTATATGGATTTGGATGCAGCGACTTATGATGTAAACGGACAAGCAGGTAAAGCTCCGTTCATGTCGGCTTCAAGCGTACACCCCAATGCTTTGAAGGATAAAACACATGACTTGGTGGCAGCAGGACTTGGGACGCCTGAGGAGCTTTCCAAAGTGGATGTTAAAGGCAAGTTCGCCCTCATCGAGCGCGGTACGCTTTCTTTTATAGAAAAGGCGCAAAATGCCCAGGCAGCAGGAGCGACAGGAGTCATCATTTACAATAATGCTGACGGATATATTTCCATGGCTACAGATCCAAGCATCACCATACCTCAGCTGTTCATGTTGAAATCGGATGGTGCAAAGCTGAAAGCGGCCATAACGGATGGTGAAAAGGTGAAGATTACCTTTAATGGGGATAAAACAAAAGCTGTAAATCCAGAAGCAGGGAAAATGAGCTCATTCAGTTCATGGGGAGTAGCACCGAACTTGGATTTCAAACCGGAAATCACTGCTCCGGGCGGACAAATTTATTCGACGCTGAACAACGATGAATATGGAATGATGAGCGGTACTTCAATGGCAGCACCACATGTTTCCGGAGGCTCGGCACTGGTTCTTGAAAGAGTGGATAAAGAATTTAAATTAGAAGGATCTGCCCGGGCTAATTTAGCTAAAAATCTAATGATGAATACTTCAAAACCTTTAACGGATCAGGGGGTCGTCAATAAGGCCTTTGACTGGGAAAACCCTTACTCGCCTCGCAGGCAGGGAGCCGGGGTCATGCAGCTGCAATCCGCATTGTCCACACCTGCTGTCGTGACCGAGGCATTCACGAAAGAAGCGAAGGTTGCAATGAAGGAGATCGGCAATAAGTTCGCCTTTACTTTAAAGGTTGAAAACTTCAGCAACAAAGCGGTCAAGTATGATGTAAAAGGAAACATCCAAACGGACTATTCAATCCAGGGACAGCTGGGTTATTCCGCTAATGAGCTGGAAGCACAGGAAATTAAGAACGCTACGATTAAAATCAATAATAAAAATACAAATAAGATTACCGTTCCTGCAAAAAAATCGGTTACATTCGAAGTGAAAGTGGACATATCCAATGCAAAGGTACTTGGAGATGACCTTCAGACTCTTGTAGACATTGACAAGATCTTTCCAAACGGATATTTTGTTGAAGGGTTCATCTCATTGAAGGATCCAGCCGATACGAATCCGGAACTGAATGTACCGTATGTAGGGTTTAAAGGAGAGTGGGACAAAGCCCCGATCCTGGATGGCACTAAATATGATAAAGAGTCTTTCTATGGAATGGCAGGGGGAGTATCGACTGCAGGTGAAGATTTCACTTATCTCGGCTATGACCCTGCGGGAAAAACATTCAATGGCAAAAATATTGCAATTTCCCCAAATGGTGATGGGGCACAGGATGACTTCGTGCCGGTCCTATCATTCTTAAGGAATGCGAAAAAGGTAGAATACAATATATTGAATGGTGAAAACAAGTCAGTCCGGAAACTTCGCACAGAGAATAATGTACGTAAGGACTATTATGATGGCGGAAGGGGAACTGCATACACCCTGGATCCAGCCCGTAAATGGGACGGTAAAATCAATAATGCACTCGCTAAGGATGGGGTCTATTATTTTGAAATCAAAGCGATGATAGATTACGAGGGTGCTAAATGGCAGACGTTTAAAATGCCCATCAAAATCGATACGGTAAAGCCGACAGTCAAAATTTCGAAAAAAGGCAATGTATTGACCATCCAAGGTAAGGATAATTTGAATGGTTCAGGGCTTGCTTATTACGATGTGCAAGTCGATGGAGCATCGATCATGAAAGAACCGCTCCCGGCGAATGCGAAACAGTTCACCCTGCCAGATGTAAAAGGGGAAAAGGTTCAGGTTGTGGCAATTGACTATGCAGGTAATGAAAAAACGGCTGAAACCGAATTAGCAAGCGATTCGGCTCCAATCGATAATCATGCACCAGCTGTAAAGATCAAGAGTCCTGAAGCCTTGAGTGTGAACAATAAAACAAAAATCAAAATAACTGGAGAAATTGAAGAAGCATCGGAAATAACGGAATTTAAAATCGACAATAAAACGGTACCTGTAACGTATAACAAGTCGAATAATAAATATCAATTCTCATATGAAAAGAAATTTGTAGATGGTGTCCAAAGCTTCACGGTTAAAGCAACCGATAAATGGGATAACACAGTTTCCTTTAAACGGACGATTATGGTCGATACAACAAAGCCAGGTTTAAAAGTTAAAGGTGTACCGGAAACTGTGGGAGCCAAAGGAAAGAATCCAAAAGTGGACGTGACGGTAGAGGATAATTTCGATGAAATCCGCCTTTACCTGAACGGAAGCGAAGTATTCTATCATGAATTCAAGGAACCATACAAAATGCGTGCCTATAAGAAGAAGATAGAGGATTTGGAGTTGCCGCTTAAAACAGGCAACAACAAGTTTGAATTCAAGGTGACCGATCTTGCCGGAAATGAATCGAAGAAATCCTTTAATATCAATAAAGCCAAAAAATAATGAGAAACAGCCCTCTTATCCAGGAGGGCTGTTTTTGCGTAATCAGATTTCCCGAGTATGGATTTGATGAATGAATTTCTTTAGAAAGGATTATGAAGTAGTTTACTGCGTTTTCACCGTGCAAATATGGAAATCTATTAGTGAGGAAGTAATTTCATTTTCTGGCAGGTATATGGAATAGGATGAAAGAATTAGGTATAAAGAACCTACTAAAAGGAGGGTATCTATGAATTATAAGAAGAAATCCAGCAATAAAGTTAGTAGTCTCGGAATTAAAGTGAAATTCGAAAGGAAAGGAACCGACAGATCATATCTTACAAAACCGAGTTTTTTTGATGCACTTCAGCACGTCCATTCTCCCTTTGAAAAGAATCCCCGCTCAGATTCACCTTATCAGGAATTTCCTCTATGTCAGGAAGTAACCCTTTCTTTTTTTGAAAGAGGTGCTAAAACATCTATTAAATATGACCCCCACCAAGAAAAAATCATCATTGAGGAAAGTTCAGAGACATATCAGCCGAATAAGGGTGAGGCGCTTACTGCAATCCTCGATCATATCATGATCAATCATGGCTATCACCATTCTTTTTTCATCATCCAGCAAAAAGGGCGGAACGTAAAAGTGAAAGCTGCCAATCCGTAATATCATCTTCTGGAACTGCAGGACATTAATATGTTACTTTACCCAATAAGAATGGAGCTGCCGCGAACAGCTCCTCGACATGATAAGCGTCTCCTATCCTTCAAAATGTCAAACCATCCGCCGAATGATTTTTGAAAGGGCTTGGATGCCATAAGCTAATTGATCCTTCGAAGCGTATGAATAGGAAAGCCGTATATGTGTATGGTTATTTGGTTCGTATATGTATCCCGGATTAAGAAGTATGTTCTCCTTTATCGCTTGCTTGAAAAGGTTTGGATTCACGATGGGTTTACATAATTTTAACCATATATAAAATCCGCCTTGAGGTATTTGCCATTCAGCCAGTCCCTTAAAATATTGATCGAGTAGGGTCAATGTAAAATCTCTGCGATCTATCAGCTCATGCCTAAGCCACTCTAAATGCCTTGAATATTGACCATTTGCTAACCATTCTGCCACAAGGTGTTGGGAAAGGGCACTGGAACCGTAATCCATTTGCATTTTAATGTCCGCTAAACGTTCAATTACAGTTATCGGGCCAGCAATCCATCCGATACGCAATCCGGGGCTCAATGTTTTGGACATACTGCCAATGTGCAATACAAGGCCATCTGCATCAAGGGATTTTAAAGGCGGCGGCGGTTCCTTTTCAAACCACAAATCACTATATACGTCATCTTCAATAATCGGAATCTGTTCTTTTTTGCACAGTGATAGGAGGTTTAGTCTTTCTTCTTTTGTCCATGTAGTATTTGTTGGATTGTTAAACGTTGGAACAGTATAAAATAGTGACGCTTTCTTCCTTCCATTGATGCGCTTTATTTGTGTGGGAATACTTTCCCTGCCTTGTATTGATAAACCTACTAATTGCATGCCCGCAGATTGAAAAGGGTGAATGGAATTTAAATAGGAAGGGGATTCATGTAAGATCAACGATCCCCTTTGAAGTAAACCAACTGAAATCAACTGGAGTGCCTGGAGCCCGCCAGAAACGACCATGAGGGAGCTGGGACTTGCGCTGATCCCTTTTGTTTTTAAATAAGCACTTATACATTGGCGAAGTCTCTTATCACCCTTTGGTTCGGAATAACCTAATGTGCGGGCATCAAAAGAAGTGGATCGCAACGTCTTTTCGATTTGTTTTGTAGGCAATAGAGCTGGAGATAGTTCGCCCGTGCCCAATCTGATGATGGCGGTATCCGTTTCATACTGATTAATGTCCTGAATCGTTTTTAAATTGGGTTCATGAAGGCCATTCCGGACATAGTTTTTCCAGTCGGGCTGTTTGCTGGAGACGAGCACATTCCATGTGTTATTTGAAACGAATGTGCCGGATCCAATCTTAGTTTCCAATAATCCGTCTGCAATCAACTCATCTATGGCTGTGATGAGGGTACTTCGGTTTACACCAAATGAGTCGGCCAATGAGCGTTGTGATGGAAGCTTAGTACCAACCGGCCATTCGCCTCGTGTAATTTGTTGTTTGACCCAATCTGCAATTTGTTGGTGAAGTGATTGGTCGGAAGCCCGGTTTGGTCTCCATTCGATGAACATGCGAAAACCACTCCTTTCATGTTCTATAGTCATTATAAATTGGTTGGTTTGAAAACCAACCAATTGGATGGTTAATTCCTTTGTTGTTTTCATTATACTGAATATGAGGGGAGGGGGTATTCGTATGGGGCCATTTTTTCATGGATTATTATTGGCATTAGGGCTGATACTTCCGTTGGGAGTGCAAAATGTATTCATTTTTAATCAAGGTGCAATCCAACCTACAATAAAAAAAGCATTGCCAGCAACGATCACAGCTGCAATTTGTGATACAGTGCTCATTCTGTTAGCTATTTTAGGTGTTTCGTTGGTTGTGATGCAATATGATTGGCTGCGCCTTACATTAATCATAATCGGAGTTATATTTTTATTGTATATGGGTTTTCAGATTTGGTTTGCCAAACCGAATTCACAGGCAGGTGCCAAATCCATGCAGATGTCGGCCAAAAAGCAAATTGTGTTTACTTTATCAGTCTCGTTACTGAATCCGCATGCAATCTTGGACACGATAGGTGTAATCGGTTCAAGCTCCCTTGTTTATTCTGGGAAAGATAAAATGATATTCACCATAACGTGCATCTTTGTGTCATGGTGCTGGTTCCATGGATTATGTCTTGCGGGGCGATTGCTGAAAAAGGTTGATACATCCGGGAAATTCCTTGGAATATTAAATAAAATTTCTGCAATCATCATTTGGATCACAGCTCTCTTTATGGTGAAATCGCTTTTTTGAATCAGATAAACGTATTCGAACCAGGGTTTAAAAGTTACAGGACGCTTATGTATTAAAAAAGGGGAATGCATATCATATATGCATTCTCCCTTTTTTTGTCTTGATAAGCTGACAGCCTGCCCTCATTCATCTTCACATCGTGAGAGCGGGTTATTGAAGAGCAACCAAGTCCTTGATTTCCTCTGTGGAAAGTTCGGTGATCCAGTTATCACTGCTGATGATCTCGTCGTTCAGGGCTTGCTTTTTATCAAGCATCTGGTCGATTTTTTCTTCCAGGGTCCCTGTGCAGATTAGCTTATGAACGTGAACGAAACGCTGTTGCCCTATTCGGTAAGCACGGTCGGTGGCTTGATTCTCAACAGCCGGGTTCCACCAGCGATCATAGTGAATCACGTGGTTCGCTTCTGTAAGATTAAGTCCAGTGCCGCCTGCTTTCAACGAGAGTATGAAGATGGGGAATTCCCCATCTTGGAATCGGGTGATCATTTCATCACGCTGCTTCTTGTTCGCACTCCCGTTCAGGAATGGCACTTCAAAGCCATATCGTTTTTCCAGCAATTCTTTAATCATATTGCCCATCCCGATATATTGTGTGAAAATGAGACAGCTTTCATCCTGTTCGCGGACAGCATCGATAATCTCGGTCAGTTTCTCGAGTTTGCCTGATCGGTTAGGTGCCTTCATGATATTTTCCTTCTCCGTCTCTTTTAAGTAAAGAGCTGGGTGATTGCAAAGCTGCTTGAGCTTATTCAGCATCTGGAGGATGATGCCTTTTCTTTCAAAGGCAGACAGTTGTTCGATATCAGTGAATGTATCTTTTATCAGTTGTTCATACAACGATGCTTGCTCGGTGGTAAGCGGAACGAATTCCTTTTGTTCTTGCTTATCTGGAAGATTAAGGGCGACTTCTTTATCGCGTTTTGTACGGCGAAGCAAGAAGGGCTGAATCAAACGCTGCAATTCCTTGATTTTATCCTTCTGTTCATCACGCTCAATGGTCGCCACATATTTTTCCTGAAACTGACCTAGCGTTCCGAGATAACCTTTGTTGATGAAGTCGAAAATCGCCCACAGCTCACTTAAACGGTTTTCCATCGGCGTACCCGATAAGGCGATATGATGTCTGCCGTTTAGCTTGCGGACCGCTTTGGATTGCTTTGTTTGGGCATTCTTGATGTTTTGCGCTTCATCAAGGATAACGCTGCTCCAATGGATGGTGGTCAGTTCAGCCTCATCTTGGTGGGTCAGTCCATATGATGTTAAGACAATATCATGATCGGCTGCCAGTTTAGTAAATGCTTCACCTTTAGCACGATTCGATCCGTAATGAAGGTGAACTTTAAGTGATGGTGCGAATTTCTCCAATTCCTTTTGCCAGTTGCCCAGGACCGATGTCGGGCAGACGATGAGCGCCGATTGTACAGAGACGGATTCGGGGGCAGTGGCAATGATCTCAGCCTCATCACTGCTCTCTGTGCCGCTATCCTCTTCGACAATGATCGGTTCACTTTTATGTTTATCCCTGGGGGCTGTGGGGAGCTCTTTACCGGCTCCTTCCTTGCCTTTCACATGAAGTAGGTAGGCGATCATCTGGACGGTTTTTCCAAGTCCCATATCGTCGGCTAGACAAGCACCAAAACCATGCTCCCTTAAAAAAAGGAGCCAGCTCATGCCCAGTTTTTGATAGGGGCGTAAATCACCTTGAAGTGCATTAGGGACGGGCAGGATGGAAATGTTCTTGGTTTCCCGGAGTCTTCCAACCATTTTACGGAGCTCCTGGTTCAATTCAAATTGAATCCTGAGCATCTCGTCGTTTTCAGAATCGTCATCGCCATCTTCATTTATGCCATTCAACAGTTCCTGTTGCAGCAAGTCTGTCAATTGGATGCCCTTTTCATTAGCTGTTTCCATCAGCTCCTGAATTTGTTTAATGAAAGCTGGATCAAGCTTGACCCATTGGCCGCGGATGAAGACAAGCCGCCTTTTTTCATTGACGAGCTCCTCGAACTCCGCCTCGGTGAGCTCTTTGCCATTTAATGAGAACCGCCAATCAAAGTCCATTAAAGCTTTTAACCCGACATAAGACGGGCCGCGATTCGATTGGCTCTTCACTTTCGCCTTGACCTTCAATGAGGACTCCTTCAAGGCAAGCCACCACGATGGAAGGAGAATTTCGACGCCAAGAAACAGGAGCTTTTCGCTTGCATCGGTCAAGAATTCCCATGCATCTGTTTCCGAAATTTCCCTTTTCAGACGGCCATTCTCCCCAAGCCATGGCACGACGAGCTGCCAGCGTTTCGTAGCACGCACCACTTCACTTGCATACTTATTCCAGCCGCGCGGCAGTTTTTTTCCTGTATATGTTTCAATGATATTCTCATCCCTCTTTGAACGAAGGGTAACATCGAGTATCCAAGGCCCATTGCCATCAGGAGGCTCAGTTAAGCGGAGACCTATAGTGAATGGCTTGGGATCAGGAACCGTACCGAGCCATTCCTGCCAGCTGTCTTTGTCAAAAAAGGCCTGCAATTCTTCGGGAGAAAGTCGTGTATCCTTTAATGCCCCGACGGCTTCGCTCCATTTATGCTGCATGGGTGAATAGTTTTTTAAATACATATTAGCGGCACCGTTATACCACTTTTCGATAAAAGTACGGTTGGTTTCCAGTTCAGGTGAAGGGAGATCCAAAGATATTTCTTCTTCCCAAAAGGAAGGGAGGAATTCCTCTTCCACTTCTTCCGGCAGCTTCCAGCCGATGGAGTCCAACTGAAGATTAGTGAAATCCGGTACGGGGATTCCGGCTTCAATGGATTCATGTAGAACGGGCGCTGCTGAAAGGCAGAGGGAGGATAACTCGGACCACTCCCAATCTATGAAGGAGTTAAAGCTTTCCCTAGCAAAAAAGTTGAGAAGTCCCCAAGCGTCAAGAATGAATACTTGATTTCCATCCACTATATCCGTAGTCATTTTGGTACCATAAAAGCTTGCGTCATCCCAGTTGAATAACAGCCTGCGTATATAATTCGTAGTGAGGAAGGTATTCTCTTCATTGACGACACCAAGGGCGTAGGTTCCGTTTTCGAGAGCCGCTATTTTGATTTTTAATTTCCCTGGATTAAACATCGATAAGCTTACCCCTTTTTAGTTCTTCTTGGAAAGCGCGAAGCCGTTTGGTTGAATCTGCTACATAAAGTATATAACGATCGAATACGTCTTCCTTTTTGCTCTTTTTATAGATGGTGCGCATCCTTTTCAAATAACGGACAGCTTGCTTATAAGCAGGCCGGTTTTTTAAAGAAACCTTTTCCTGGACCGCATGATAATAAAGGGGCAGGATTAGTTCCGGTTCTTTTGAAACCACTTCTTTGATGGATTCACTGCTGATTAAGTCAATGCTGATTTCCGAGTAAATATGCATCTCCACCCATTTTTTATATTGTCCTTGTTCAAAAAGGAAATTTGCATAGTTCCAATAGCTGTGCGGAAGGGTGGCCCTGTAAAATTTCTCAAGCAAATCAGTCCGTTTTAATTTATAACAGCAACTATTAATTAAAGTCGTGAACGTTCGGACGAAATCCACCCGTTTGTAATAATCGGATAAACCGGCAAGGAATTCCTGGACATTATGATTGATGAATTCAATGAAAGGGATGGCACGTGACCGGTTGTCAGATTCAGCCAGGAGATTCAGCCAATAAAAAATGTATGGACAGGCTTCCTTCTTCAATTCATGAAGAAGCTCAATCGCTTGTTTATCATGGTTCTCCAAAAGGGATAGGTGAATGGCTGCGAGGGAATAGGACGTCCTCTCTGTAGTGCCCATATACTTGTCGGGAAGTTCCTTATTGATTCGTTCCAGTTCCTCTTTACGCCATGAGGAGTTGGAGAACAAGTAGCTCCATATCTCCCGGTAGAGGTCAATCTTTTCGTATTCCAGGCCTTCTCCACCATCCAGTAGTTTAGCTACATCTTCCTTGATGCTGAAAACGAAGGGATCAAAGGCGAAGGGCCTCGCTTGCCTGCTTAGCGGCTGTACCGATTCATGCAGCTCTTCTGCCAGGTCGACGGCAAGTGCATAAAAGACCCTGATCGTTTGCGTCTCACTTTTATGCAGCTGAATCACTCTCAGTGTCTGCTGCATCGTGCAAAATTGCGTAACGAAATGATAAAGCAACTTCCATTCCCTTTCCATTGGAGCTTTTGAGCTAAGGCGTTTAAAGTAAGTTTGTATATGATTTTCAATCATATAAGTAGCCTCGCCTATATGAGGCTCGATATGTTCCGCAAAGGCATCATGGACGAATTGCTTCCATGATGGGTAGCTTTTATCTAAGGTGATGGAATTCCCCGCCGTCTGTTTAAGTAATTCACTTGCCCGTTTAACCTGCTGCAGTGCTTGTGCAGTTGAGGTGTTTTTTGGCGCTTTCCATTCACTCAGCCATTCGGAAACACTAGCGTGTTCAGAATATGCAGAAAAGAAAACGGCCATTTGATGCCGGCATATGAACCTTGAATCACATGTACAGCTTCCATCCTGAGGGAAGAGCAGATTCAGCCTGGCCTTAAAGCGTGTCCCATCCTGTACCTCAGCCGCAATCGTGTCCGCCGCTTCTTCTTTAATATCAACGAGCCCCTGACGGTATAACTGGAGCCCTTGATTCACCACATCCGAATCTTCCGGATCCCCGGCCTCCAAAAATTCCGCCAGCCGCTCCCCAACTAACAACAACTCCCGCTCCATACTCTCCTCCTTCAGGGACAAGCCCTGTTTAACAAAATTTATATTTTTTGTATGATCATGAACCATCAGTTCTTTAACATATCGTAATCCTGCCCCTGGTTATTCTTGGGCCTTGCATATATTACATCCCGAGATTGATTGGCGGGCTTTTTTCATGGCCGTTCTCTTTACGTTCTAATCCAGTTAATCGAACAAGGCATCACTGCTTCTAGCCGTATATTCATAAAAACCCTGTAAAAGTCAATATCGTCAAAAATCCCCTTGAATATAAGCGGTTCGGATATAAACAGGAATAACTGGCATTAACGTTAACCATGCCTGAAATCCTTCATCCTCATCACGCTTCACAAAACTAATTGATGAGGGGCGGGAACCTTTTTTAAAGGTGCGTTTTTTGAAGCATCTCTTTATTATACTTCATTTTGGCTTGGAATTTAAAATGTAGAATGGAGGTTTTGAAAATGATGCGTGTGAAATTATACAAATTCCTGATGAATGGCTCAGTTTGCAGGCAAATGGGTTTCTCTATAAAAGTTAATACAAAGTTGACAGGAGAGGGAGCCTGGAGGCAACGTTCAAATTGTACATTCCTAAAAAAAATGTAGACAAACTCAACTTTCATCGAGTTTGCCAGTCTGGAGCCATTCCCGAGGGAATGGCCAAAAATATAGAATTAGTTTATTTTCATTTCGTTCTTCCAACTATCCAACTTTTTGTTGATGAATGTAACAAAGGTATGATTTTTTTGTAAATCGAATAGAAACGCTGATTTTTCCAAGTACTCTTTTGCCTCTTCAAAGTTACCTATAAGTTCAAAATTGTAACCCAAATGGTAGTGTAAATCAGCTAATGCATATAATTGATCATGTTCAAGGCACCACTTTATGGCATCTTGGCAGCAGGCAATGGACTCTTCGTATCGGACCAGGCGTGTTAACACTCTGCCAAAATTATAGGATAGGCGTGTCTTTAGCGTTTTATCCGTCAAAAAGGGTAGGGCTTTCAAGTGATCCAAAGCTTTCCTTAACAAGGCGAATGCATTTTCGTACTGTTCTTCGGCAACATACATTACACCAAGGCTGCTTAAGATTTCAAGCTCCCGTTCAGAATATATTTTGTCGGTCGTATGAGTAATGGCGATGGCCTGTTTAATGAATTCGATGGCTTTATCTAAATCTTTATTTTTTTCATATTCGTATATTCCCTTGTGCCAAAGAATCAATTGATGATTCCTTTTATTCTGAAGAAAGAGGGGACTGTTTTCCTCAGCCTTTACAATCTGCTGCATTTCCTCGTAATTACGGGTTCTCCTGGCTATTTTTAATTGATAAATCACTTCTTCGACGTAATCCAGCCTAGGGGTCATTCCAATATCGAAAAAATAGTTTACATCAACGCCTAAACGTTGGGAAATTAAGTAGAGGGTGGATGCATATGGATAGACATCGCCTTTTTCAATCTTGCTTATCTGTGCTTGTGTACAAATACCGGATGCCAACTCTTCCTGGGAAAGCCCGATTTGTTTACGTAGCTCTTTGATCTTTTGTCCAACTGCAAAAAAATCCATTTTGATTCTCCTTAAAATATGCCTAGAGTTATATTTTGTCATGAAAAATCGGTGAAAGCGGTATGTACAGGTCCTGAACGGTTTAAATAGAATCTTTAGTCGAAATATATGGTTTTTAGAAGTGTGGTTAAATATAACTATAGAATTAATTTCTATTTTAACCAATATTTTTTTAAAAGAAAAGGAGGAATGACCTATGAAAAAAAGTACTAAAGCATTAGTCGTATCTTTTCTTATCATCGCTGCTTTTGTTATTGTCCCAAGCGAATTACCAGGCCTTTACGCAGAACTTCCAGGTTTATATAAATAAGTAATGGAGCATCCCTATCAATCATTCAAGCATCTTCATTAGAAGATGTTTTTTTTATCATTATTAAATGATTATTCTTTTGCGCATATTCCTGTAGTTATAATTATCTATGAATGGAGGGTGTAAGATTCATTTGGTAGGTGCGGAAGAAACGTGAGCGTAGTTTGTAACGCCTATTTCCCTTTAATGATTTTGTTATAGTGTAAATAACAAAACGGAGAGAGGTGTAAGGTTAATGATGGATATTAATATGAAGATTCAGCCCTCTTTTTACGATGATGAATGTGCCATTGTGTTTTCTTTTTATTTTGATAAGGCCACCAGGAATATTGGTGAAGCAGTGGTGTACACATGCAAAAAATCAGATCAAAAAGAATACAACCAAGATCATATAGATACAGATATACAAGAAAAAATCGCTTATATTAAAGAGTTTTCCATTGCAGATGAATATCAGGCAACCTCGATGAAGAAAATCAAACATTTTTTGAATGTAATCGGCATCAAGAAATGTATAAAGCATAACCTTAAGGGAAATGAAATCGCATTTTAAACGATAAAAACTCATGACATACAACCCGTCATGAGTTTTTACCATTTAAATGAGAGTTTTGAGTATTCATCTTCTTTTTGATGAAATCGCTCATTTGCTTCCGTTCACTTGGTTTAGCGTTATTTGTTCTTTCAAAAAATTTAAAGTGTTGTTTATTGCTATCGGATTTCATGATGATGTCTCTCCTTTGCTTTTTTTGTTTACCCGTTTCTCATTAGTTAAAACATGATTTTCATTATAAAGGGAAAAATAATGAACAAAAAATTTACATAATTATTCCTATAGTTATATTTTCTTCTGCGAATCACTGTATATAAGGATTAATAAGGTAATAATAAGTGGTATTGCCTAAATATGGAGGAATTTCGCGTTTTCTCATACGTTAAATAAATGCTAAAATAATCCGAATATCGGATTTTTCATTAGAAACATCAGTTTCTAGTACCCTAAAGTGAAGAGGGTTGAAGAACTCTTTTCGATGGCCCCCGAGGACTTGCTTGGGGGATTTTTTTATTTGGGCAATTTGTCCACTTTATTTCTATAATATGTTTCGTTTTGTTTGTCTATACATGGGTAATTATAAGAAATAAGATGAATTAAACCTTTTTTCAGCAGTTTAATCGGAGGAATATATTATATGTATGTGAAAATGAAAAATGATCCCACTAAGCGAACTTTCCAGCAGTACATTTTTCCATTTGCGCTTGAAGGAAAGATGATTGAAAAGTTTGTGGAAAAGTTGTTTAAGGACAATTTCGTTTTTTTGAATTTGAAAGATATGGAACAAGAAAATCAATTTTACGGTGGCCATAATGTTTCTCACCGTAAATTGGAAAAGTATTTCATGCCTTACATCGAGCCGATTTTATTTCCAAGCAATGCAAAACAGAAGGAAGGCTTGCGGCGTTTTACGAAAAAGCTGGATATTGATTGTACCTTCGAATCACCCTATCTAAATACCCCATTTATTATCAACTCTATAGATATTTTCATATGCCCATTTCATATTGGCATGATGAATCTTCGCATTACTTTGCCTGAGGGGCTTTCTTATGATGATGTGCTCTATTTTGGCGATACATTCCGAATCCTCGAACCGATCGCTGATGATGAAGAAAAAACGAAAGTAAGCTGTCGGGAAAATCAGTATGAACAGGTGAAGGATTTCATTTTCAATGAACTATTGCCGCCAATTGAGGAATATATGGATGAAGAACAAAGTAACCCTACATATTTTGGCAGTTTACCCTTCTTCATCGATGAAAGAATGTACGTGATCAGTTATACTGCATTCCCTGAGAATCGTGATATTACTAAAAATGATTTATTCCGCATCAGTGAGCTGAACGGGTATGACAATGATGGTGAGCCATATATAGGCGCATTAAACCCCGATTATATAGACAAGTATTATCAAGAAAGGGTATATGACAGGTGGGGCAAGGAAACCTATTATATAACTAGCATGTATCATTTTGCGTGTGTCACGAAAGCTAAAGGTAAACTGGAGCAGGAACTGGCAAGCGAAATGTATGGCCAGCATTTTTATACAGTGTTGCTTTTCTTCTATTATAAAATCGTACTGCTTAAATTGTCCCATGAACATTCCAAGATAGATGTGGAAAAAGATCAGTCGAATACGGAACAGCTGATTTTCATGATCACTCAGTTTTCTGCAAAGTACTTATTCACTGAAGTTAATAGTACGTCAATCGGTAAAGAGCTATTCAAAAAAACGGATGATGCCTTCAGGATTGCCGCTCTCTACAAGGAAGTGAAGGAAACACTTTCTTATCTTTATCAAAATCAGGATAAACTGTCTGGGAAAAGCAGTAATTATCTCTTGCAAATACTAACGATCTATACGGTTGTTTCCGGGATATTCGGAATGAATCTATATATTGAAGATTGGAAAGGGAAATTACCGTGGAAAGCCTATATGGATTACACCCTATACGAATGGGTAGCTGTCATTGTTACGACAAGCGGTCTGGTCATCTCGGCCATCTTGGGCTTTTTCTTTTTGAAAAAATGGCTGCAAGAGAAAAAAAGCCGAAAAAAAAGAATGCTTTAATATAAAAGTCCTGTACACCATGTACAGGACTTTTGTTTTAGAAAAAACATGGTCGACTAGAAAAATTAAGAAATTCGGAATGCAAAATCCCCCAATCCCCTAATATTTTGCTAAACTATAGGTATATCATTCTAACTATTCATTAGGAGGAAATCATGAAGAAACTAGCTTTAGTTTCCAGCTTATTGTTGATGAGCGTATTGTTCCTGGCCGGCTGCTCGAATGAGCCAAGTCCGGAAGATCGCTTTGCGGCATATACGAAGCTTTGGAATAAACAGGATTTTGCGAAGATGTACGAGTATCTGTCGCCTGATACAAAGAAAGAAATCAGTGAGGATGAATTTGCGAAGCGTTATGAAAAAATCTATACGGGCATAGAAGCCGACCAATTAAAGGTGGACTATAAACAGCCTAAAGAAGAGAAAAAGCATAAAGATGGAGAAAAGGTAAGCCTTTCATATACCGTTGACATGTCCACTATGGCTGGTGCTGTCAGCTCTGACCATAAAGCGACACTTGTCAAGGAAGGGGAAGGCGAGGAAGAAAATTGGTACATCAAGTGGGATGAAAGCTATATATTCCCTCAATTGGAAGCCGGAGAGAAGGTATCGGTTGAATCGTATCCAGCCATTCGCGGCGAAATTGTCGATAGAAATGAACGCGGCCTTGCCATGAATGGAACGGTAGCAGAAGTGGGGATAGTGCCAGAGAAAATGGCCAACGAATCCGAAACGGTTAAAAAGGTCGCTGGAATCCTCAAAATGTCAACCGACGAAGTGAATCAGAAATTAAAACAATCATGGGTAAAGCCAAGCTATTTCGTGCCCATCAAGAAGATGTCAAATGATAATACGGCAACCTTGGAAAAGCTATTGAACATTGCAGGTGTATCTGTCAATAATACGGAAGAGCGTATATATCCGTATAAAGAGGCTACTGCCCATCTAATTGGATATGTCGGTGAGGCATCTGCGGAAGATCTGGAGAAATTCAAAGGAAAAGGTTATACCGCAAGTGACGTTATTGGCAAGCGAGGTCTTGAGGAAGTGTTGGAAGCGCGGCTTAAAGGTGAACCTGGAGGTAAAATCTTTATTAAAACCGAAGATGGCGAAGAAAAAGTGATTGCTGAAAAGCCTGCTGAAGAGGGAGAAACAATTACCTTGACCATCGACGCCGAGCTTCAAAAAGATATCTTCGAGCAATATAAGAACGAAACTGGATCGGCATCGGCAATTGATCCGAAGACAGGCGAAACGCTTGCACTTGTTTCAAGTCCGTCATTCGATCCTAATAAATATATTTTCGGGATAACAAAGGCGGAACAAAAGGCGCTTGAAGAAGACCCGGACAAACCACTTTTGAACCGCTTCAGTTCGACGTTTGCACCCGGTTCAACCATTAAGGCCATCACTGCGGCAATCGCTCTGAAAAATGGTGTGGATCCGAAAGATTCGATCAATATCCAAGGGAAAACGTGGGCCAAATCAACATGGAAAGATCATTCCATTACAAGGGTGGCGGACCCCGGTGTTCCAATCGATATGGAAAAAGCATTAATTTATTCAGACAATATTTACTTTGCCCAAAAAGCTTTGGGGCTTGGAAAGGAAAAATTCACAAATGGACTCAAGGCATTCGGATTTGATGAGTCTTTGAACTTCGATTATCCGATAAAAGCATCGAGCATCGGTAAGATCGACAGTGAGGGGCGCTTGGCGGATGCCGGATATGGTCAAGCGCAAGTCCAAATGAGCACGCTACATCTCGCCATGACCTATTCAGCCTTCTTGAATGAAGGAAACATCCTGACACCTTCGTTAATAACAGGAGATAAAACAGAAAAGAAAATATGGAAAGAACATGCGATATCAGCAGACCAAGCAAATCAGGTCACCAAGATGCTGACACAAGTGGTGGAACATCCTAAAGGAAGCGGACATGGAATAGATGATCTTGGCATCAAAATCGCTGCCAAAACGGGAACTGCCGAAATCAAGGCATCCAAAAATGCCGACGGAACAGAAAATGGCTGGTTTGTTGCCATGGACACAGAAGACCCGGAACTTCTCATGGCATGGATGATGGAAGATGTAAAAGGACGAGGCGGCAGCCATGTCGTTATCGATCATATGAAACCGGTGTTGAAAAAGTATTTGAAGTAAAGAAGCGGGTGAAAATGCAGCAAGCATTTACCACTAAAAAGCAGGACATGGTTTCTTCCATGTCCTGCTTTTATTTTTTCACACGTTGAGGATTCCATTTTG
The DNA here is from genome assembly GCF_043656335.1 of Peribacillus sp. NPDC056705. Classification (NCBI taxonomy): domain Bacteria; kingdom Bacillati; phylum Bacillota; class Bacilli; order Caryophanales; family Bacillaceae; genus Peribacillus; species Peribacillus sp. NPDC056705. The sequence continues at coordinate 217,454 of NZ_JBHTYI010000001.1, forward strand.
TTAAGACAATAAAACTGGATTTGAAGGATAATGAGTCGGACATACAGAATGTAAAAAGAGTACCGCAAGCGGGATCCGATTTCTGCAGCAGTGACATCTTCCAGGCCATTACCCATGCTAAAGATAAATAGAATAGGGATGAGGATGAAAAGCAATGAGAAGTTTAAGGTATTTGTTTATCGCTTTCTTTATCATTTTTTTTACATTTCCTTCTCATGAAGAAACGGCAGCGGAAGAGAATACAACGATGGAAGTGAAACTGAAGAATTATTTGGGGAATAGAACCAGTGTCAAAATAACGGCAACCGGGGACTACCGTACTTCAGGGGGGGAGATATTCATTAGAGCGGGTGAAAATCTGACTTTGAAAGTGGAGTCGGCTAAACTTGCCGTATACAAAGGTTTTAAGAAAACGGGGTCTTATGCTTCCTTTAAGGCAATTCCAGTTAAACCTGATGCTTCATTGTCCATAAACGGCCGTCCGTATTTTGGCTCATTTTCATTTACAGCGGAGGACGGTTACATCCGGCCAATCAATCATGTTTATATGGAAGATTATCTAAAGGGTGTTGTCCCGCTGGAGATGCCCGCACTATGGCATGCCGAAGCCTTAAAAGCACAGGCGATTGCCGCCCGGACTTATGCACTTCGCCATCAATCCACAATAATTGATGATACGTTTTCTTACCAAGTATATGGGGGGGCTGCCGGTCACTATCGAACTAATTCAGCCATTGAACAGACAAAGGGCATGGTAATCAAACATGATGGCGAAATAATCGAAGCGTTCTTTTCCTCAAGCAATGGAGGAATGACCGAATTGAATTCAAATGTTTGGTCAAGTGGCAACCCCCTTGCATATTTATCTATAAAAGAAGATCTCTATGATTCGAAAACCAATTGGGAGATAATGCTGGACAAACAGCAAATCGACCTTTCAAAAATGGATTTATCTAAACCGGAAGAATGGTGGGCAAGTGTAAAGGAAAAAGATGAAACGGTTGTGCCGAAACTGAAGGTTTGGCTGAAGAATAATGGATATGCGAATAAAGATATTAAAATAACGGATATTCCCTTGTTAACATTTACAGATGAAAAAACGGGAGGCCGTGTAACGAAAGGCTCCATCCAACTGAATTTCTATGTAAGGGATCTCGTTGATGACAGGGGGAAACTTTTGCAGCAAACGGTTAAGCTTACTAATGTCGCGGCTTCCAAAATCAGGGGCATGGTGGGGCAAGAGGTGATGAAAAGCTATTTGGTTGACCATTCATCTACCGATCCTTCAATAATTTCCATTAAAGGATTAGGATATGGGCATGGTGTAGGACTAAGTCAGTTTGGAGCGAAAAACAGAGCGGAGGGAGGCCAATCATATCAAGAGATTTTGGGGTTTTATTATCCTGACACAACTATAGAAAAGGAATATGGACCAGGTGCTGGATCTAAAACGGAACTTGTCGTAAAGTCGGAACCGAATTCAGTAAACATGAAAGCGGAGACGGATCGTTTAAATGATGAGGTTGGAATCACATACTCCCTAAAAGAAGATGCTGTGGTAACACTCACGATTAAAAATAGTAAAGGGAAAGCCTTAGCTACCCCAGTCCGTGACCAAACAATGAAAAAGGGTACCCATTCAGCAATCTGGAATACAAAAGCGGTAAGTAACGGTACATATGAAGCAGAAATATCAGCAATGGACCGAAGCGGGATTGAAGGTTCGGACATGATGGCGATTAAGATCAGTAAAGATACGTCGGCACCGAAAATAACCGATGTCAATACATCGGGTGATTATAGTACCGAGAAAGCGAACATAACCTATACCATTAATGAAAACGCAAATGTAACAGTGGCAATTAAGAACAGTAAAGGAAAGGTTGTTGGCATCCTTTCTGAAAGGCAGTTCAATAAAGGCAGGCAATCGGCAACCTGGGATTTCAAAAATATGTCCAACGGGATGTTTACGGTGACAATCTCCGCTAAGGATAAGAGTGAAAACAAGAAATCCATTTCAACGAAAGTCTCCATTAGGAAGACCACGGGAATAGTGACAGCAAGCGAATTATATATGAAAGAAAATAAAAATGCATCCTCTGAAACGGTCGGGAATCTATACAGGCACCAAGCCGTAACGATCCTGTCTCAACAAGATGAATGGTATAAAGTGAAAAAGGGAAGCCAAATTGGGTATGTATTAAAAAAACATGTAAAAAAATGAATGAGGAGGACGTCAATTTATGGCGTCTTTTTGTATAAAGATATTTAGATTCTTCATCAAACTCACGAGTAAACCGCAAACTCACGAGTAAACGCCCAAACTCACGAGTAAAAGGCACAAACTCACGAGTAAACGCCCCAAACTCACGAGTAAAAGTCACAAACTCACGAGTAAATGGGCCAAACTCACGAGTAAACACACCAAACTCACGAGTAAACGCATCGAACTCACGAGTAAAAGTCACAAACTCACGAGTAAAAGGCACAACTCCGAGTAAACGCCCCAAACTCACGAGTAAACGTCACAAACTCACGAGTAAAAGGCACAAACTCACGAGTAAAAGGCACAACTCCGAGTAAACGCCCCAAACTCACGAGTATACTCACTAAAGCTTTGAGTTAACGGACTTCAATAGAAATGCGTACCGAAAAAAATCAAATGTATGAGATAGAATTTTAAGAGGCGAATGAATGTCTTCATTCCTCTTTTGTTTTATGCTGACCGGGAGTGAACGGAACATCGGCGGCTTTTGTGATGATTTTCGAAATATCCGTATTTTCTAGGACTCCATCGAAGACTTCACTTCCTGGACCAGAGGCGAAAACGGGAATCATATTGGCTGTGTGCCCTCCTGTGGAACTGGCTGCCCGTATGCTTCGATCAGCTACACCCGCCTTATGGTGCCTGGCGATGGTGCTTCCGATTTCCCAATCGATTTGATGTTGTCGATAGACAAGCGTTCTATTCTTTTTTACGTTATCGATGAAATGGTCGACTTCCTGATCCGTAAGGGATATATGTGCATACTTCTTGAATGTGGAAACGACACTTTCTGGATTGATTTCATTATTTTTATCGAATGTAAGCTGTTTGGACATATATTCAGATGAAACCTTGATTTTTTTCAATGCGGTGATATCCATTGTTTCAGAAGCGGAGGTCCCCATTGTTTCGTGGTCTGCAAGTACAACAATCAAAGTATCATTTCGATTTTTTGCCCAATTTACTACCTCTTTCACGGTTTGGTCAAATTCGATCGTTTCTTTCCATATTCCGGTGATATCGGCTGCATGCTCCATATGGTCAATACGCGCACCTTCTGTCATCAAGAAAAATCCTTTATCACCCCTTGATAAAATATCCAGCGCTTTGGCTGTCATTTCGGGCAGGGATGGCTCTTGAGAATGTAATACTTCTTTATCCAGTTTAAAATTCATATAGGTAGGGTGAAATAACCCTAAAAGTTTTTCCGGTTTATTAATGGAATTCAGTTCTTCTTTCGTCGTCGTAAACCCATATCCAGCTTGTTTAAATTTAGCGATTAAATCCTCGCCATTCTGCTTATCCGCCTTGAAATAGCTAGCACCTCCGCCGAGAATGACGTCGATTCGGTTATCAAATAGCTGCCTCGCGATATTTGCGCCACCTGTCCAGCGGTTAGGAACACTTGCACCAAAGGCAGCGGGTGTGGCATCCACTACCATATTGGTTGAGATGATCCCCACTTTTTTCCCATCGTTCTGAAACGCATCCAATATACTATCCACCTCGGAACCATTGGCATCGACACCGATTGATTCATTGTTGGTTTTTATACCAGTGGCAATCGCGGACCCTCCGGCAGCTGAGTCAGTGACGAAATTATTGGCGGAATACGTGCGCATCAGGGCAACATGCTCCAGTTGTTCCAAATGTAGAACACCTGTCTTTCCATATTCCAATTGCCGGGCAATCTCTATGGCCCCTACCCCCATGCCGTCGCCAATCAGCAATATGACATTCTTGGGGGTGTTTTTTGTCTCTGCTTGAATAGGGGAGCTCATGTAAATAAAGCAAAATATAAGAACGAATAATCCAAAGTGACGCGGCTGTGCAAGTTTATGAATGAATTTTCTGCTTGTCTTATTCATCTGTAATCCTCCAGTGGTTGAAAGTCTTCCTATTATTTGTTTAAATCGATAAAAAATCCCCTCCTTGATTTTCAGGATGGAGTTAATCTTTTTAGCGCCTTTTATGGAAGGGCATCCAGCCGCTTTTTACGTAATTTATCTTTCAAAAAAAGAAAGGATTTCTATATAATTACAATATGAAGGTGATAATTAACAAACAGTAAATATTTAACTGATATAATTTCACTAAAGTTCAATTGAATTAATAGGAGAGAAAACCCTATGCTATCCAGTATGAAAAAGTTCTTCAAAGAAGGTTCTAAAGACTTAAAGAGAATTTATAAGTTGGTAGAAGATGTGAATCGGCTAGAGGGTAAATATGAAAGTTATTCAGATCTGGAATTAAGCGGAATGAAGGATAGATTTAAAAGCGTATTGGATGCTGGTGACAATATATTGGATATACAAACAGATGCTTTTGCGGTCGTGAGGGAGGCTTCTAAACGAGTATTCAATCTTAGGCACCATGATGTTCAGCTTGCAGGCGGTTTTGTCCTGAGTGAAAGGGGCATCGCACAAATGAATACGGGCGAGGGGAAGACGCTTGTCTCCACTTTGCCTAGCTATTTACATGCACTGTACGGTAATGGTGTCCATATCATTACGGCCAATGAATATTTGGCCAGACGTGATATGGAGTTAATGGGACAAATTCATGAATTTCTAGGGTTGACGGTTGGTTTGAACATTTCCCAAATGGGGCCTTCCGCAAAACGTGAAGCGTATGCTGCAGATATCACGTATGGAACGGCAACAGAGTTCGGTTTTGATTATTTGCGTGATAATATGGTTTACCGAAGAGAAGAAAGGGTTCAGAGAGGACACCGATTTGCCATCGTCGATGAGATTGACAGCATCTTGATTGATGAAGCGAGGACACCATTAATCATTGCGGGCAGGGCAAGCGACGGAACAGAGCTTTACCAAATCACGGCACAAATCATGAAGACATTTATAGAAAATGATGATTACGAGATTTTCAGCGAGTCAAGGTCTGCCTATTTTACGGATCAAGGGTCTGCCAAGATTGAAGAGGCCTTTGGTATCGACAATCTGTATGGAATGGAACATCAAGAGTTATTACATAATGTTACACAGGCGCTAAAAGCCCATGCAATCATGAAATTGGATGCGGACTACATTGTCATCGATGGAAGAGTTGCAATCATCGATAAATTCACAGGCAGGGTGATGGAAGGGAGAAGCTTCAGTGATGGGCTTCATCAAGCGATTGAGGCAAAAGAGGGATTGGAGATTTCCGAAGAGAATGAAACACAGGCCATGATTACCGTCCAAAATTATTTTCGATTATATCATTCAATGTCTGGGATGACAGGCAGTGCCATGCCATCAAAGTCTGAATTCCAGGAAATATATCAGCTCCCCGTCATTGAAATTCCAACTAATGACCCCATCATTCGAGTTGATGAGGTTGATTTGATTTATAAAGATGAAACTAGTAAAATCAACAAAATCGTCTCGGAAGTAAAACGGATTCATGATGGAGGCAGACCTATTCTGATCGGGACGACCTCCATTGAGCAATCTGAAAAAATTTCAGTTCAACTAAAGAAGGGCAATATCAAACATCAAATCCTTAATGCGAAGACGGAAGCGGATGAAGCGGAAATCATCGCGAATGCCGGGCAAAAAAATCAAGTGATGCTGGCTACGAACATGGCTGGGAGAGGAACTGATATATTACTTGCGAATGATGTCAAGGAATTGGGCGGCCTTCATATTATCGGTACGGAGCGGCACGAAAGCCGCCGGATCGATATGCAGCTAAGAGGACGTTCCGGCCGGCAGGGTGATCCTGGTTCAACACAATTCATCATTTCTTTGGAAGATGATTTGTTTGATTACTATGATGAAGAAGAAATCGGGCGTTATATCAAGAAAATCAAAACGGATGAAAATGGATTGGTGCTAAGCCCTGCACCTGATAAATTCGTTAAAATGGTTCAGGAAACAGTAGAGCAGATGCATCAATCAAGCCGTTACCATCTATTGAAGTTAGAACATTCATTAAATGAGCAGAGTAAAATCATCTATGCAATGAGAGATCGGATACTTGATATGGACCCTGGAAGGATGCCGGCCCTTTTACTTGAATATATCGAAAAATATATTACTCGGCTCACAGTGAAATATTATCCTGAACATATGGTTGAACCTGATCCCCATGCCTATATTGAAGAGCTTTCCCATGTTTTCCTGTCGTTAGGTTGGCAGGCAAGTGATTTTCAGGATCCAGAAGGTCAAATTGAAGGAAAAGCGTTGGATGCTTTAGGGGAATTGGAATCGAGGCTGAGGCTGATGATCTTTCAAAATGATGCAGAATGGGGAAACCAGTTGCGTGCTTTCATGCTGAAGCATATTGATACAAATTGGATGAACCATTTAGATGAAATGAACAGTCTGAAGGAAGGCATTGGTTTAAGCGGATATGGTCAGCAGGACCCATATACACTGTTTGAAAAAGCGGCTCTCAGTCAATTCAACCTTCTATTAAGTAAAATTGAGTCGGAGATAAGCATCCGTTTTATGGAATATATGAAAAGCAATCGGGAAGATGCAGCTGCTTTGGAGGGTGAGGAACGATGAGTTTATTTGGAAAAAGGGATAATGCAGCTTCATATGTACATGAGTTATTAAATCAGGATGACACCATTCATACTGCCCTGATGTTTCATAAAGGGTGGGAAATTTCTAAGCAAGAGGAATATGTATATAAATTCCACCATAAAAGGCTGCCTGCATTAAAACCGAACCAAATTTCAATTTCGGGCATCAAGCTGACCAGGGTGGAAGATGATGTAATCATAGTGGCTTTTCTACGAAATTCAATAGAGAAAGCTGTCAGGTTTGATATCGTGGATTTACTGTTAGTTGATGGAGATGGAAAATTCCTCGCAAAAAAGACATTCGATCTTACAGAGCTTGGTGAGGTTCCAGCACTCTCAAGCATGCCATGGCGTTTCTTATTCGAGGAAGAAGATATGTTGGCGGAATCGATCCCTGATGAAGGTTGGAAGATTGCTTTTGAATGGAAGGGAAAGTAGGAAAACAACAGCATGAGTCTAGCGGCAATCTGCAGCTTTTTTGCCGGAGTGCCAAAGCAAAGCCCTCATCCTTTTAGTGATGAAGGCTTTTTGTTTATTAGGGAAGTCATTAGTGCCAAATATTTATGCTGTTTTCTGTGTGCAATTTCTCATAAATGGCAACGCTAAGTAATATTTATAAGTAATCTTCCGCAATCAGGCATTACTAAGGCTTGGAAATAATGAAGAGGAAAGTGGCAGGAGCATGAAGAATAACCTGAATCAACGATTGAAGGAGAGGCTATTTGAGATATTGTCATTTTCAATCGTGACCATACTTTTCACTTATACAAATGATAGGATGGGTAACGATCTTACTATTGGAATCATTACGATAATCATCGGTGTTGCCGGTTTTATTGTTTATTTGAAGGAATGGATAACGAACCGAATCGTAAAGGGCATCATTTTTTCAGTTTTCCTTCTTTCGATCATGGTCTTTTTCCTTGGGGACATCTGGTTTTATCGTTATTATTCGACACCTTTAACTTCCTATATGTGGATGCAAAAAAGCAATCTGAATGGGCTAGGTGAAAGTATATTCAGTATGATGGAACTGAAGGATGCAATCTTTCTTCTGGTAGGCATCCCAATTGCTGAATCATTTATAAAGAAAAAATACCCCCTCAAGCATATGGCACTAGTGCCGGCCGTAATATTCCTGATGATAGCAGGATTAAAGCCGGTTAAGAATATCTTTTTCGACAAAGTGGATATAACCCGGCGTTATGAGGCGAATACCTTCTTGCGAAACTGGGGGCCTATCGGTCATCACGCATTGGATACATATGCCTATTTTATTGACTCGGGAAGGCATGGAATGTCCTCGGAAGAAAAGAAGGCCGTTTCTGATTACTTCAACAAAAAGAAAAGAAAGGAAAATGTCCATTCCGGATCCTTGGAGGGGAAGAATCTGATTATCATCCAGGTGGAATCTTTACAGTCGTTTCCGCTATTTCAAAGCAGTGCCGGGCAGGAGGTCACGCCATTCATGAATGAACTGGCGAAAGGGGGATTGTACTTCCCGAATGTATATCCACAGACGGTATTTGGAAATTCATCTGACGGAGAACTTATCGTGAATACCGGTCTATTTCCTTTAAAGCAAGGTGCGACCTTTTTTCGATTCCCTTATAATGATTTTCCAGGTCTTGCTAAGGAATTAAAGAAGTCGGATTATCAAAGTTTTGCTTTCCACGGAGATGAAGAAGACTTTTGGAATAGGCAGCATGCATATCCCTCGTTAGGGTTTGATGACTATCTTTCCATAGAGGATATGCAGCAGGATGAGATGATTTCGATGGGCTTGGGAGACCGCAGTTTTTTCAAACAAAGCTATGATTTCTTAAAAGATAAACGAAATCCCTATTACGCCTTTTTCGTTACTTTGACCAGCCATGTACCTTTTTCACTGCCGAAAGAACAGATAACATTGAAGCCTGAAGCAGGAAAAGATAACAGTTACCTGACCAAATATTTTGAAGCGATTCATTATACAGATTCAGCCATCGGGGATTTCATAAAGAAGTTGAAGGATGACGGGAAAATGAAAGACAGCGTGATTGTCATATACGGAGATCATGATGGCCTATTTTTAAAAGATAAACACGAGGTTGAAGCGTATTACGGCAGTAAAATTAGCGATGAAGAGTGGATTGAAAAATATATGCCCATTCCCGTGATCATTTATCAGGAGGGTATGGAAGGAAGAACGATTGATAAGGTAGCGGGCCAAATCGATATTCTACCAACTTTATATGATCTGTTTAATATTAAGAGTTCTTCATACTTTGGAGAGAGCATGCTGAATGGCGATGAGGGCGATGCTTTGATATTGAAAGGGGATTATGGTTCTCAAATGAAAATAAATGGGGAGGGCAAGGTCGATGGTTTTTCACCTGAAGACCAAAAGGAGATCGAACTGAGTGATCAAGTGATACGTTCAGATTACTTTAAACCAATTGGGAAAAAGGTAAAAAAAGAGGATGACTGATAAAAGCCATCCTCCATCCATTATAATCCGAGATGTGCTTTCACACGATTTTGGGCTTCTAGCTTTGTTTCTTCTGGAACGATATTGTACCAAATGCCGTTTACCCGTTGATTGTCACCTTCAAGTGTATATTGTTCAATATTTTTGAGGGATGATTTGTAGTTATTTTGGATACTTAACATGTCATTGAAACTTAAATTAGTTTCCACGTTTTTACCCAGAGCTTCGAATATATCGTCATAATTGGTAAGAGTTGAAAGGCTTGCCCCTTTTTTCATGACAGCTTGGATAACCTGGCGTTGCCGCATTTGCCGTCCATAATCCCCGCGGGGATCTTCTTTACGGATTCGGGAATAAATCAAGGCCTCTTTACCATTTAAGTCGATTGTGCCTTTGTTGAAGGTATATCCTTTATAGGCAAGGTCCATATCATTATCGACTGTGACACCACCAACAGCATTCACAATATCCTGAAAGCCTTCCATATTCATTTTGACGTAATAATCAATCGGAATATCCAAATAGGCTTCCACTGTATTTATCGACATGGCAATTCCGCCATATGCATAGGCATGGTTCATTTTATCGGTTGTACCTTTACCGATGATCTCCGTACGGGTATCTCTCGGTAAACTCAATAACTCAATCGATTCCTTTTTAGGATTAACCGTCATGACAATCATCGTATCTGATCGACCTGAGTCATTCTTTCTTTCATCCACACCAAGAATTAGTAATGAAAATGGATCTTTGCTTTTGAACTTGATGTCCTCTACTCGCTTATCCGTTTTATGGGCTGTACCCTGCATGGTGCTGATCGCACCGGCCAATGATTGATAAACGGAAGCGCCATAAACACCTGCGCCAATGAAAAGGATAAGAAGGGTGAAGCCTATTATTTTAAACGTTTTGCGTTTCTTTTTCTTTTTTTTATGTTCGGATCTCATCTAATATTCCTCCCTTAACCATCCCACAAAATGGAAGGTGTGAAAAAGTACCTAGTCGGTATTTTTAACTATACCTTTTTTTTGTCAAAAATAGAATAGTTTCTTTTTGTACTTAGAGTGCATATTTACCTTTTTTCATCCAAAAAAACGAAGGATTCTAGAGAAACCGAATTCCTTCGTTGGCAAATCATTCGAATGTTTTGTAAATTGTATAACCTGGAGATAGAGAAACTATGATACTTTTGCATGAAATTGCCAGACTTTAAGAGGAAAGTCTGGCAAGAAAATCTTATAAACTTCTATAACCGATGAATTTACTTTTGAAATAAGAGTTTGAAGTACTACTGATTGTTACTCCCTTACTTGATGAGGCATGAATGAATTCCCCGCCGCCCAAGTAGATTCCCATATGGTTTACCACTGATTTATTGGAACCAGTTGCAAAGAAGATAAGATCGCCGGTTTTCGGTGAAGTAACTTTTTTACCCATATCATAATATGTGGAAGATGAAAGCCTCGGAACATCATACCCAGCCTTCTTGAACGTATAGTAAATAAATCCGCTGCAATCGAAACCTGATGGGGAGGCACCCGCCCACGAATAAGGTGTACCAATTAATTTCTTTGCTTCGGAAACGAGCTGGGCCACTTTGTTCCCCGAACTTGGGGCTTCCACTTTTCCAACATCGTTATTATCTGCAGTGCTTGCCGATTTACTTAATTTTAGTTTTTGACCCACTCTGATTAAATCGGACTTTAACGAGTTGATTGATTTAAGCTGGGCTACAGACAAGTTGGTTTCCTTGGAAATCTTAGAAAGGGTGTCACCTTTTACCACTATGTATATAGACGAATCGGCTGGGGTCTGTGTCACATTGGATGGTTTGGAGCTGCCTGGTAAATCAATGGTAGTGGTGGTAGTTGATTTAGATACGATAAGTTTGGCGCCTGCATAAATTCTATCGGATTTTAAGTTATTCATTTTCATCAATTCAGCAAGTGTAAGGTCATGCTTGTTTGCTATCCTTGTTAAGGTATCACCTGAAACAATGGTATATGTGGTTTTATTTGTTTTTTTCACGGAAACAGAAGAAGCATTTGATGTTGTTGTGGAGTTGGGTGTAATTAATTTCTGATTGATTCTCAAAAAGTCTGATTTTAAGTTATTAAGCTGTTTTAAGTCTTTTACCGTCGTATTATGCTTCTGGGCGATTTTACTTAAGTTATCACCGCTTTTAACTGTATATGTACCGGCAAGGGCAGGAGAAACAAAAGTCGAAGATAAAATGGCTAATGTCGAAAATGCGACAACACTTTTTTTCACGGTTTTCCACCTCTAATATGTCTTTTTCCCTATTCTAACAAATTATTTGGGGATAAACATATTACATTTTTATTACATGGGGAAAATAGTATTATTTTACTGGTTTATATTGGTGGGGTTTGAGTATTGTAATCTACAATATTTTCTATATTATGAGTCTTTTTTCACATTGTGGATTTTTGTGTTTTCGTTTGTCATTTGCTGTAAAACTACACCTGTTTTTAGGGTATGCATGAAAAAAATGAAAACCCACTTCGTTTTACGAAGTGGGTGGTTTTATTTAAAAAGGAAATCAACTAAATCCCTGCTTGAATTTCCCGTGGAGTATTCATTCCATTTTTGGTTAAAGGAAGCGATCTTCATTAATGAATGATCGGCGGTACGGATTTCCCTTAAGAGCTCTTCTGTGGTAGATACCACGGGTCCAGGCATGGAAGAAGAGTAGTCCTCCCAGAATCCCCGTTCCTGCACATACTTTTCTAAGTCATATGCAAAGAATATCATGGGTCTTCCCAAAAAAGAGAATTCAAATGGTATCGATGAGTAATCGGTAATTAAAAGATCCGTACTGATCAGCAGTTGATTAACGTGAAATTCACTAATTACAGGGTAAATGAATCCCGGAAATTTATCTTGTAAATCATGCTCTGCTTTTACAGCTGGATGCAGTTTCAGTAATAACGCATAATCTTCGTCCTGAAGTTCCTTGAAGAGCAATTCCAAATCAAGTGCAATCTCTCCGTCGTTCAAGCTGTCATTACGAAATGTAGGGGCATATAATATGATTTTCTTATGTTCAAGTTCTGGATACTTGGCCAGCAAAGCATTACGGGCAGTTCTTTTTGATTCATCATTAAAGAAGAAATCGGTCCGAGGTATTCCAGTCCTTAGGATATGGGATGCTGGCAGTTGAAAACTTTCCTGATAAATCCCTGCCATTATTTCTGAACCTGCCGTAACATAATCAAATTTTTTATATACCTCTAAAAATCTTCTCCTTGCACCGGCTGAACGGTTTTGAATGGAAGGGTCCTTTGCCCCGAATTGCTTAACGGCACCTGCCGCATGCCACACTTGAACACAGGTCACTTGCCTTTTGAATGCAATGGCTGAAAGAAAGCCAAAATAATTATCGATGATGATCCATTTTGATGTAGCCAGATGATAAATCGACTGGATCATGGCAATGATATTTTTTGATTCAAACGGAAGGACGATGGTTTCCCCATCGTCCCTAACTTGTATAGAACTGCTTGATTTCATTAAAAAAACTTTTTGAACGGAAATGTCCTGCTTGTCCATTTCATCTGCGATATATTGGCAATTGTCCCCGAATGATGTGACAAAGGTCGTTTTGTCATGTAAAGGGAAAAGTTTAAAGATAGAGAATAAAACTTTGAAACAAAAAAGATAAACCCCTATCGCGAATTCTTTAGCCATTAGTAACTTGTAAAAGGTCATCTTTAATTTGGGAAGTCGAAATGCCGATTGTCCTTGGAAGGTAGACCACTTCACAAACTTCGGATAATTCATCGAATTGGCCTTTCCAGTCATCACCCATTACAAAAATATCTACACCTTCACGAACGATGTCTTCCCTCTTTTGTTCCCAATTGTCTTCCGGTATAACTTCATCCACATAACGGATTGATTCAAGGATCATTTTTCTATTTTCAAAGCTATGATAAGCTTTTTTATCTTTTAAAGCATTGAATTCATCCGTCGAAATGGCAACAATCAGATAATCTCCTAAATCTTTAGCGCGTTTTAATAGATTGATATGGCCCCAATGAAGCAAATCAAAGGTTCCGTAAGTGATTACTTTCTTCATTTTTATTCCTCCTTTAAGACTCTTAAACTGTTATTCAATCAAAATCATATATATTTGGTCTATTAGAATATGAAATGGAACAATGAAACAGGCAGCTAGCATTTCAATTCTGCTTGTTTTATTCCTATATTTTTTAGGTAATGGCATTCTCTAACTAATTATAACTTAATAGCTTTACAAATAAACCACAATTTTTTTACAAATAAACCACAATTTTTTACATTGATGATTATTGTAAATATTAATTTTTAAGCTAAAATAAAATGTTGACTAATTTGTCTTACTCTGTAGGGCATAATAAAGCATCTATAGAAATGCATGGTTTATACTGAATGGTATTTATTCTTAAAATGAACGATATGATAAGAAAATTTCATCTTGCTGCCATCAAAATAAGCCATTCACAATTTTACCACGTTTAGGAGAGAACAACTAGAGGAGCATCATAAATCCTTGTTAATGGTGAAGGTGAAACGGCGGGAGGGGGCAAGTATAGGCCATCAATCTATCGCTTCACATTTATATAGAAGTGCAAGTATAACAGTTGGCTGTTTTGAAAGCGTTCACTTTGATGTTTAGAAGACTTCCTTGCAATTAGAAACATGTTTTTGCTATTCCCTTTCCATTCTGGCAACATGGAAGAACGAGTATATTTACGAAATGTTTTTAGTTTTAGTATGTTCATTTTCAGTCTCGAACTAACCAATATTGTCTTTTTTGTTTTTCTGAGGAATTAAAGGGAATTTATGGGTGTAACACCTGTCTGTTTAATGATATTGAGGAAAAACCGAAAAAAGTTTATGATTTTAAAGTACAATGAATGATTCATTTTTATTTAAATAATAATTTGTTATAGGTGGTCTAAAATGATTAAAAAGCTTCTTGGAAAAGGGAAAGCAAAAAAAGCTTCTAAAATTAAGCTGAAACAAGTTCTGACCATTGTGCAAGAGGAAAATAAACTGTTGATAAAAGGGCAATTTTCAATAGAACATTATTGCGCAAAAGAACTATGGCTATATTCTAGGGATAATGAAGATCAAAAAATAAAAATAGCTGAATCAGTGAGCACATCTAAATTTGAGTTTAAAGTAGATATGAAGGATTTAATGCGGAAATTAGAAGATGTTGAACCTACTGTTTATGACTGTTACATAAAGGTTTCCGTTCCGGTTGAAAGGCTGAGCAAAAAAACGATACTTAGTATCGAACATAAAGCTGAATATGTAGAAGTGAACGAACAGGTTCATATCGAATATCCAATTCGTCTCGGGCGTTTCCAGGAAACGCACGCGAACAATTTGAGTATCTACAAATATGAAGATAACCAAAGTATATTCTCTATAACGAATAAAGGGAATTTATCTCTTTACTTTAATATGGTCCCTAAAATTTCGATTAAGTCTCAAATTGAAAAAATTAAAAATAAGTCGAAAACCATGCAAATTAATGGTCAAATTTTCACCAAGCATTCAAGAATCATAAAAGGCGAGGGCCTTGTAAAAGGAAGGCAAAGTTCCAAAGAATATCAGGCAAATATATCTTTTATTCATAATGAGGAAATGAATATTAAGAAATATGGACTTAATCGTTATATATATGATTTGAGATTGGATCTAGAACAGTTAGTCAGTGCGGAATTGGAAGATGATGTATATGACATTTACATGAGACTACATTTACATGATCAGGAAGAGCCGAAAATGGTACGCGTCGGAAGACCAACCACCAGAACTAAATTATTTACTAAAGAGACCGATGTCAGCTCGAATGATGGAGTGGCTATCGTCAATCCTTACTATACCTTTAAAGCATCCAATTTATCTTTGGAAGTGTTTAACTTCACTACAGAAAGTTATCGGTATCTAAAAAGGATGATGGGATGGAGGAGATTCCTAACTTTATTTAAACAGAAAAAGGATGTCTGGCTAGTTGGAGAAAGAACGTATAAAGCCCAGGATACCGGATATCACTTTTTTAAATATATGAGGGAAAATCATCCAGAAAAAGAAGTGTATTATGTAATAGAGGAAAATTCCGTGGAAGCCAAGAACGTCGAGCCCTTTGGAAATGTACTTTATTTCAAGTCAAAGGATCATATTAAAAAGACGATGGAATCGACACGTATCATTTCATCACATCACCCGGATTATTTATATCCTTTAAGGACATCCGAATTTAAAAATCGTGTCAAGGGAGTTAAGGTTTTTCTTCAACATGGTGTTATGGGCACTAAGAATATGGTGGCAAACTACGGGAAAAATGCAGTCTCCGGTTTTAGTACGGATGTTTTTCTGGTAAGTTCAGATTTTGAAAAGGATATGATTGTAACTGATTTTGGTTACAACGAAAAAGAAGTATTCGCGACGGGACTTTCGAGGTTCGACTCGCTGTTTAAGGATGATGTTTCAACAAAGAGGCAGTTATTGATCATTCCAACATGGAGAGATTGGATTACTTCCGATGAAATATTTTTGGAAAGCGAGTATTTTGAAAGGTATCAGAAATTAGTGAATCACCCGGTATTACATGATTTATCTAAAAAAGAAGGGTTTGAAATCATTTTTTGCCTTCACCCTAATATGCAGAAATTCACATCTTATTTTAAGGATGCCCCTGTTAGGGTAATTAGTCAGGGGGAAGTGGATGTCCAAAGATTAATCAAGGAAAGTGCGATTATGATCACGGACTATTCAAGTGTTGCTTTTGACTTTAGTTTTCTGCATAAACCGGTTATCTACTATCAATTTGATAGAGATCATTTCATAGGGAAAAGACCTTCACATTTGGATTTGGATAACGATCTTCCTGGTGAAATCGTGAATGAATTGGATGAATTATTGGGTGTATTAGCCGAATATGCCAATACTGATTTTGTCATGAAGAAGAAGTATATGGACAAGGCCAACCGTTTTATTAAATATCGCGATGTCCATTCTAATTCAAGGATATTCGAAGTGATTCAAAATGCAGAAAAAGATCAGAATTCACTAACTAAATTATATAACCATCCGATATCCAAACTCATTTTGAATCGGTTTAGGAAAAGTGATAGATATTTCCCTGTCATGAAAAAAGTTTATAAAATCATGTCCAGGGTTATCCCGGTTGACCGGAACCTTATTCTTTTTGAAAGTGGGATAGGGAAGCAATTCGCCGATAGCCCCAAGTATATCTATGAAGAACTGGTCAAAAGGGATAATAAATATAAAAAAGTTTGGGTATATAATGGTAATTTACCGATAAAAGGAAAGAATACAAAGCTGATAAAACGCTTAAGTCCGGAATACTATTATTATTTAGCCAAAGCAGGTTATTGGATAAATAATCAAAACTTCCCTACCTATTTAAGTAAAAGGAAGGAAACGACTTATATTCAGACTTGGCATGGTACCCCTTTGAAAAAAATGCTATTTGATATAGACAATATTCAAGGAAGAGACGATGGGTACTTAAATCGAGTGCATGGTGCAACGAGAACTTGGGATTATTTAATATCCCCAAGTCCATACGCATCCACGGCCTTCAGAAGTGCTTTCAAATATGAAGGTGAAATATTGGAAACGGGATATCCAAGAAATGATTTGTTTTACAGGGAAGATTCTTCAATAATCGCCAAGTCGGTGATGGAAAAACTGAAGATACCAAAAGGAAAAAAAGTCATCTTATATGCTCCTACATTCCGGGATAATCAAACATCGAAAAACAATAAATTTATTTTCGAGCTGAAATTTGATTTGGAAAGAATGAAGGAAGAACTAGGAGATGAATATATCCTATTATTAAGGATGCATGTTGTAATCAGTAATAATCTCAGCATCCCGAGTGAATTTGAGGATTTTGTTATAAACGTATCCAATTATTCAGATATTCAGGAACTTTACCTGATTTCCGATATATTGATTACAGATTATTCTTCAGTAATGTTCGATTTCGCTAATACCGCTCGGCCGATTTTGTATTACACGTATGATCTGGAAGATTACAGAGATAACATCCGTGGATTCTATATGGATTTTGAAAAGGAAGCACCTGGTCCATTTTTAAAAACAACCGAGGATATTATTGAAACTATTACCAATATCGATAAAATAAACATGCAATATAAAGAGAGATATGGTTTATTTAGAGAGAAGTATTGTGGAATAGAGGACGGTAAAGCTACACAGAGAATCGTGGATAAATTTTTTAATGATTGATTCCTTTAATAAAGGGTATTGTTGCTTTTAAGTAGCTGGTAAATTGGCTGCCTGGTCGAAACATCTATGTTACCTCTAGAAATAAAAGGAGAGGAATCGTATGAATTTCTTGGTGCGTCAAAAAGCGAGGGAACTTTTAAAGAGCAATATACCAATAAAAAATAATCCTGTAAGCTTAAGGAATAAATTTTTAGGAAAAGGAAAAAAAGTCACTGTAGTCACTGCAGCATATAATGCAGAAAAATTCATCAGGAAAACGATCGAATCAGTGATCAATCAAACCATGGGCATAGATCAGATTGAATATATCATCATTGATGATTGTTCGACTGATGGTACCAATAAAATCATTCAAGAGTATACGGCTAAATATAAAAATATCTGTTCCGTTACCCTTCAAGAAAACAATGGGTCACCTGGGACCCCGAGGAACATTGGAATAGAATTGGGAACATCCAAATATATCACTTTTTTAGACGCGGATGACTGGCTTGCCCATGATGGACTGGAAAGCCTCTATAACATCCTGGAGGAAACCGGTGATGATTATGTAGTGGGCAAAACGGTAAAAGTCGAATCTGGGTCAGAGAGTGTAATCGGGGAGTTTGCTTCCATTAAAGAAAGAAGAAGCATCACCCCGATGGATGTACCGCACTTTTTTTATCATATGGGTCCAACGGCCAGGATGATGAATCTGCATATGATTAAAGAAAATGAAATTGGTTTTCCGAATATGAAATTCGGTGAAGATAAATGGTTTTTTACTGATGTTTTCTTTAAAGTTAGAGCTGTATCAACTACTAAAAAGCCTATTTATTATGTCAATAGGACTTCGGAAAACTCATCTTCTTTAACACGTGTTACGAATATGTTAGAAAAAAGAAAAGCGGATGTTGACATAATAAAGTATATTCAATCCCAGGATATGGCCATTGAATTGAAAAGGGTGGCTCTTAACCGGATTTATGAGTACGACATTGTAAAATCGTTCGACAGTCAAACCTTTGTGAAATCCAAGAATAAAGAAGATTTTATTGAGCTATTAGGGGAAGCTGTCGAAACTGCGAAAAACTTGTCATATGACTTCAAGAATGAATTCAAAGTACCTATTTATAAATTGGCACTTGAATTATTCATGGAGGATCGTATTGATGATTTCATAAAGTTGTTTGAATGGTTAAAGCGAGATTCCAATAAAAAATACCATATAAAAGATGGTTTACCTTATTATGAACTTCCATTTCTGAAAGACGAATATCGCTTTGTCAGGATACCGATGCTTGCCCGTGCACTGGATTCTTATATTATGGATAATGTCTACCACCAAAGTTTTGAGATTTATGGTGATGATATAGACAACATAGATTCTGTATTGATACGTGACAGGACAAGAATTGACAATGAAATCAATTGCGGAGTTCAAATAGAAGGTAATAGAGGCCATTTCACTGTTTCATTAGATGAAATTGATAAAATGGAAAAGTCGTTATTTACGGTGTTCATTCGCTACAATGATTATCAATTGGTGAATATTAAAAGGATCCTGAAAAATAAGATGACGTATAATAAGAAAAATGTGGAGTTTTATACAACAGTGGCAAATAATTTGGGACTGGCAATTAAGTCTTTGGAGTAGCTGTTAGGAGTACACCAAAAATAAGCTCTCCCTTCTATTGGGCGAGCTTATTTTTCATTCGATTTATTAGCATGGTTCCATTATCATTAATCAATAAGGCTGTTTTCGCATACTTTGTTGCTATTTACAAAGTAAAGCGGTGTGGTTGATTTCCCCTCCAGATGCTCGCTTTCCGCGGGGCGGGCGGTGAGCCTCCTCGGCGTAAACGCATGTGGGGTCTCACCTGTCCCGCTGCTCCCGCAGGAGTCTCGCACTTGCGCTCCAATCAACCTTAAATCGTTTAGTTTTTAAAAACAACAATCTTTACGAAAAGAGCCATCAATAAAAAGGGAGATCGGATATGTCAAATGAAAAAGTACAAACCTCAAAGAGACCTTCCTTTCTATCGCTAGTTAAAAATAAGGCTAAAGCAATTTTTTTAAGAGGATATAAAATGGCTTTTGCAATGGCTGGCACAGTATTGCCGGTGGACCGGAAGCTTGTTATTTTCGAAAGCTTTTTGGGCAAGCAGTATAGCTGCAATCCCCGGGCGATTTATGAATACTTGCAGAGTCACCATCCTGAATATAAAATGTATTGGAGCGTGGATAAAAGATATACAGCTCATTTCGAAGAGGCAGGCATCCCATATCTCAATCGTTTTTCATTCAGTTGGCTGCTCAAAATGACAAGGGCCCATTATTGGGTAACGAACAGCAGGCTCCCGCTTTGGATTCCGAAGCCGAAGCACACGATCTATTTGCAAACGTGGCATGGTACTCCATTAAAGAAACTTGCGGCGGATATGGATGAAGTTCATATGCCTGGAACAACGACGGATCAATATAAAGAAAATTTCCATGCCGAATCAAGTAAATGGGATTATTTAATTTCACCGAATGCTTATTCCAGTGAAATTTTTGCCAGGGCCTTCAATGTCGATACTTCTAAAATTCTGGAAACTGGTTATCCTCGTAATGATATACTTTACAATGGGGATAATCGTGATACAATCGACTCATTGAAACAGAAGTTGGGTATACCAATAGAGAAAAGGATCGTTTTATATGCCCCTACTTGGAGGGACGATGAGTTCTATAGTAAGGGAAAATATAAGTTTGAAATAAAGCTGGATCTGGATCGAATGAAACGGGAATTGGGTGAGGAGTATGTCATTCTGCTCCGTCTTCATTACTTGGTTTCAGAGAATTTGGATTTATCGGCGTATCATGGATTCGCCTATGATTTATCCGGTTACGAGGATATCAGTCATTTGTATCTTATTTCGGATTTATTAATAACTGATTATTCATCTGTATTCTTTGATTACGCAAATTTACAGCGTCCGATGCTTTTCTATGTATATGATATTGAAAATTACAGGGACAAGCTTCGCGGGTTTTACTTTGACTTTGAAAAGAATGCACCTGGTTTGTTAGTCAAAACATCTGATGCGGTCATTGATAGTATCAAGACGGTGAAATACGAAAATACCAATGATATCAATCATTTTCACGAGCGGTTTTGTGCACTCGAGGATGGCCAGGCTTCACGCCGTGTCGTAGAAAAAGTGTTTTTAGGAAGGTCTGTGTAATTTATGAGTTCAGCTTTGACCGTTTTAAAAGAACAAATCAATAGTTTTTATTTGGTAAGGCGTTTATCTGTTTATGAAGTGAAAAGTGCCAACAGCAATAACTACCTGGGAATCCTATGGGAAATCATCAATCCGATGATACAGATTGCTATTTATTGGTTTGTATTCGGATTTATAATCTTAAATCGCGGTGATAATTTCCTTCCATGGCTTATGGCAGGGATCGTTGTCTGGTTTTTTGTGAATCCTTCAATAACTCAAACGTCCAAATCCGTCTTTTCCCGACTGAATATGGTATCCAAGATGAGCTTTCCGATGAGTGTCATCCCATCGTATGTCATCTTTGCCAAGTTGTATCAGCATTTAATGCTGCTGGGAGTCATCATCATCCTATTAGGTTTTACTGGATACCTCCCAACAGTCTATATCTTGCAGCTGCCGTATTATATTGTTGCGACGGTCTTGCTGTTATTTTCGTTTGGGTTAATCTCTTCAACATTATCAACCATCATTCGTGACGTTCATAATATAATCGTGTCCTTAATGAAAGTCTTGTTTTATTTAACACCAATCCTTTGGGTAATGGATGCTAAGGACCATCCTGTCATAGTCAACATCATGAAGCTGAATCCCCTATATTATATTGTGGAGGGGTATCGAGCATCATTGTTGGGGGAATCATGGTATTTAATAGAGCATTGGGAATATACGCTTTATTTCTGGGCAGTCGTTATCATCTTGTTTTTGATAGGTTCCTCGCTGCATGTCAGGTTTAGAGATCGCTTTGTTGACTTTAAGTAAACTGGAAGTGAGAAAAGTTGGAAAAATCGGTAATAGTCAAAGATATAACGAAAAAATATAAATTATATAATAAAAACTCAGAAAAATTATTGGATCTCCTTTTGCCCAAAAGCTATGGGGAAGAGTATTTTGCTCTGAGGAATGTAAGTTTTGAAGCTGAAAAGGGCGATGTAATAGGATTTGTCGGGGTCAACGGATCAGGGAAATCCACATTATCCAATATTATTGCGGGTATTATCCCGCCAACGGACGGAAATGTCCAAACTAACGGGAAAACAGCTTTGATTGCCGTTTCATCGGGACTGAATAATCAGTTGACGGGCAGAGAAAATATCGAACTGAAAATGCTGATGCTCGGATTCGACAAAAATCAAATCAAAGAACTTGAGCCCGAGATCATCGAGTTTTCAGAACTTGGCAAGTTCATTGACCAACCGGTGAAATCCTACTCAAGCGGCATGAAGTCCAGGCTTGGTTTTTCCATTTCCGTGCATATCGATCCAGATATCCTGATTATTGATGAAGCCTTATCAGTCGGGGATAAAAACTTTGCTGAAAAGTGTTTGGAGAAAATGAACGAATTTAAGGAAAAAGGCAAAACGATGTTCTTTGTCAGCCATTCAATCGGTCAGATGAAGAAATTTTGCCAAAAGGCTTTATGGCTTGAATATGGAGAGTTAAAGGCATACGGTGCCATGAACGAAGTAATGCCGCAATATGAAGCATTCTTAAAAGAATATAACGCCATGTCTAAACAAGAACAGAAAAAATACCGTGAAGAACAAATGAAAAGGCGTAGTTCCGCAATGGTATGAAAGTGAAAAGCAGACCCGGGCTTCGGGTCTGCTTTTTTTTAGTTCAGCACTTCCTCATAAGCTTTCTCAAACCGCTCGGCTGCTGAAAGGTGGGAGTATTCGTTTTCCATTTTATATCTTGCTTTCTCAGCTAACTTTGTTGCATATTCAGCGTCTTTAAGCAGAATGGAGATGGCTTGTGCCAGTGCTTCCTTATTTTTTTCTTCCACTAACAGACCATCTTCACCATCAATGAGAATCTCCTTTAAACCTCCGATTGCGCTTGCAATGACGGGTGAGCGGCAACTCATCGCTTCCAATGCAGAAATGGAAGTCGCTTCTTCCACCCCGTGGGAATGAACGCTAGGGATGAGTACGATGTCCGATGTTTCATAGAGATTATGCATTTTCTCGAATGGCACTGAACCCAGGAAAAGTACGGAATCTGATATTTTGAGCCTGGCTGCCGTTTCCTCAAGCCGGCTTCGCTGTTCTCCTGTACCTGCATAGACCAATACCGTTTCATGATGATTTTCCAGCACCTCCGGCAGAGCCAGGAGCGGGTAGATGACACCGTTCTTTTCCGTCATTCTTCTCGGAACGAAAATCATCTTTTTATGTAGGGGTATTTGAAAGTCCCGGCGGGTTTGCACCCGCTTTGCCATTTCCGGTTTGAAAGCAGATACGTCAATGAAGTTCTTGATCGTATCCGCCTCTATATGTGCCAAATGATTTATATAGTCTTTGATCCTTCGATCGACCGTCACCACTTTTGCAGCTGACTGATAAGCTTTCCTTTCCAGCTCCCGAATCATCAAATCTTCTTCACTATCCGGAAGAAGGGCGCCCCTGCTGACTGCCTCGAATGAATAATACCCATGGACGGTTTGCACCGTTGGTATCCCGGATTCGATGGAGGCGAGCGTTGCGAAAATGTCTTGAGAATTAATGACATCATAGTTCTTTTTCAAGGCTTTAATAGATGAAGCCAATAATTTTTGTCGTTGCCGGTCATTGAAAAGCTGGCCGCTCCCCTGTTTTACTTTATTTAATAAAAATCCTGGAGCCTGGGCGAGCATCTTCCTCTTGAAAGGTGGCAATTGAGAGAAAGATAATATGTCCACATCATGGCCCCGCGACATTAAACCCTTTTTTAACGTAGTGATATGGCTCGATAGCCCTCCTTCATGAGGGTAGTTGAAAATCGTCGTGATTAAAATGTTCATAATGGCACTCCTTCTTCTAATGAATTACTTGGATGACCCAATCCTTTTCAGCGCTTGCAGGCTGCTTACTTTAAAAAGAATGGATAATGCGAGATATAATCCGAATACCAGCAGCGAAATGATCACTAATTCCATGATGATGGGTAACGTCATGGTTAACGGATGGATCCAGAGAGCGAGTCCGTAAATGATGATTCCGATGATGGCAAGCTTGCTGCTTTCCTGAAAAACATCCGTGAAAGCGGCCTTGTCCGTTCTATCTGTCTTTAGCCATAGGTAGCCGAAAAGGTAGAGAGATTGCAGGAGCATGGAAATGCCTGATGCTAAAGCGATTCCGCCGACGCCGAGATAACGTGATAGGACCCAGCTAAGCAGGACGTTAAGTAATACGGCAACCAGGCAGGAATACATGGCCACTTTCACTTTCTTCAAGGCGTAGAAAGCGTTCATCAGATAATCCCGCAGTGCAAAGAACGGGAGGCAAGCTGAATAAAAGATGAATGCCCTATAAGTCACCTCGGTTGCTGAAGCATCGAAGGCCCCGCGCTGGAAAGCCAGAGTGATTAAGCTGTTTCCGCTGATTAACATGACGACCATGAAAGGAATCGCTAAAAATAATAGCGACTTCAATCCCTTTAAGGTCAAATTAAGGAAAGAGCGATAGCCTATAAGTGCACGCTCGACGATTGAAGGATACAATACGGTAATCAGGGGCGTGAGGACAATGCTTAATGGCAGCCACAGCAGGCGATTCGCATAGTTCAGTGCCGATACGCTCCCTGTTTCGAGCGAAGTCGCAATAATCCGATCGACGACACTATTCAACTGGATCGCCAAAGCGGCGATGATGATTGGATAAAAGGTGTACAGTGTTTGAACGATCTGCCTTTTATGGGGCAGGAAAGCGACGATGGGCCGGATTCCGTATTTCTTCAATGATGGGTATTGAATAAGGAACTGGCTTGCTGCACCGAATAAAAAGCCCCAAGCCAATCCTTCAATCCCAAACGGAGCAGCGAACAATACAGTGGCTGCTATAATGACCGTGTTTTGTGCAGTTGAAGTGAGTGCCGGCAGAATAAAACGCTTATTCGCATTCAGGACCCCCGTCGCCATGTATGAAAGCGTGAAAAATAGTAAACTTGGCAGCATGATCCGGGTCAGTGACTCCGTCAGGGCAAGCTCAGGCTCAGAGAAACCCGGGGCTGTCAACATGACGAGCGGCTTTATGAAAATCATGCAGGCAATGGTCAGGACTCCGGCTACCAGCATAAAGAAAGAGCCTAAAACACTGATGAATTCATCAGCTTTCACCGGATTGTCCGCTTTCTTTTCCAAGTAAATAGGGATAACGCCGGCCTGAAGACCGCTGCCGAGAGCCGTAAAAAGAATGGTTGGTATGAGGCTTGCCACGAAAAAAACATCTGCCAGTGATGATGCCCCGAAATAGGCGGCTATGATCGATTCCCGACCGAAACCGAGGACTTTTCCAATGGCTGCAATAATGGTGACGAGCCCGACCGATTTAATGACATGTGAAAGAGTAGGCATATTTTCAATCCTTTAAAATGATGTCCTTCTGTAAACAGATTCCCAAACAACTGTAAAATATCAGCGTAAACGTTTTATCTTCGAGAATATTGTAGAAAAGTCCTGCTAATAATGCGGCCAACATCAGGCAGATGGTGAACGCTGCTAAAGTGCCATTTCCCAATTTAAGGATTTTACGGCAGGTGAAAAAGATGAATGCAAGGACTGCAAGAAATCCTAATACGCCAGTTTGGACCAGAATCTGGATATATTGATTATCGGTATACATCCTTTCACCAATTTGGTAATCCTGATAGATTGGTGAGGAATAGGAAAGTGTGGCAGAATCTCCGAAGGTTGCTAGCCCGGTACCGATTATCGGGTGATCTGTGAAAATTTCAATTCCTTTGATTAGGACATATAACCGGCCCCATTCCGTACTTTGGTGCAGAGTTTTATCAGAGAACATCTCTGAAAAACGATTGGAGAGGGCATGTTCGTGTTCATGGGAGGGGGTGCTGCCAATTACCATATTTTCCATGGGAATCGATGCGGATACCTCCACTTTACTTGATGCAAATAAAACTGGGTAATAAATAAGAAGCAGGCCGAGACAAAGTGCTCCTACGGCATATTTGAGAAATGGTTTATTTCTAGTCCATATCATAAAGACAAGCGCCGAGAACCCAAATGCAATCATCGTGCCCCGTGAGTAGGTAAGCAGTAACGTTCCGGAAAACAGGATGGCTGCCAGGAAGACGATCCATTTATATTTTTTCAGCGACTGAAATAGAAAGAAACTAAGGAATAACTGGATGCTTAAGAATAAGGCAAATACATTAGGATTGGCCGGTGCTCCATAAATCCTCATCCGGTTTATAGGAGAAAGATTCCACATTTCCCAAGCATGGGGAAGCAGGACCGTACGTGAAAAGATTTTCTCCACGATGCCATGCAGGCAAAGTAAGACTGTAAATATTAGGATTACCTTTAAAAAGAGAAAGATATCCTTTCTTTCTAGATTTAATTCACCGATAATGTAAAGAAGCAAGAATGTAATAAGCAATGCACGGAGTTCAAATAGGATGGGGAGGATTCCCACTCCGGTTATGAGTGCAGCCCCGGCACCAATTAAACAAAACAACCAAAATGGCGCAGTAAAATGGTATTTTGAAAATTGCCATTCGTTCTTTTTGAATCTTTCAATAAGCAAAGAAATGAATAAGGTGAGAATGATCAAGTCACCTGTATAGGTTAAGCCGCTATTCAGTTCCATCAATAAGGGACGGGCAGGGAAATAAATGAATAGAATTAATAACAGGTTTTTTTTATTTATACCGATAAAAATGAGCATCAGCGCCGTTGCCATGTAACCGGCGATAGGGTGAGGAACTGCCGATGGGACGAGCAGGCACAGAAATAGAATGGATAACGATTGCTTCTCTATAAACTTCAATTGATTAACCACCTTTGAATCAAAAATCACGTTCTATGATGTGTATGAAAAAATTTCTTGAATAATACCCCACCCTTTAGATGTATAGTACATATGAAAGGCTGAAGTGAAATGACAGAAAAGTTTGTTGAGATACTATCCATACCATTCATTGATAGCAATATGGATGAATTCATGAATGGAATGATCTATCCAAGATTGATGAATCAGGAAAAAACGTTTATCGTTACGGCAAATCCGGAAATAGTTGAGTATGCAAATGAACATCAGGATTATAAAGACATCATTATATCTGCTGATTACATCACTCCGGATGGCGTTGGTATTATTATGGCCTCTAAATGGCTAAATCAACCTTTACAAGAGCGGATTACTGGATTCGACTTGATGAATGAATTATTTCGGGTTGCTGATGAAAAAGCGCTGAAGGTGTACCTGCTTGGAGCGGAGGAAAGCGTGATAGAAGCGGCGGCCCTGAAAGTAAAAGAATCATATCCGGGTCTCGAGTTGGTGGGATACAACCATGGTTACATTGATATAAAGGATGATGCCCTGCCTAAGTCGATAGCGGATCTTGAACCTGACATCATTTTGACTGCATTAGGGTTCCCTAGGCAGGAGAAATGGGTTTCCAAGCACTATGGGCTATTCAATAAGGGGTTATTCATGGGAGTTGGGGGAAGCTTTGATGTCCTTGCGGGAAAGGTGAACCGCGCCCCGGTTATTTGGCAAAAGATGCGTCTTGAATGGTTGTACCGACTGATCCAGCAACCTTCGCGCTGGAAACGGATGCTTGCGCTGCCAAGATTCGTTTTGAAGGTTAAGCGGTTAAGGAGAACGGTGCAGCGTTCCTGAATATAAGGAGTGGACTGGATGAGAATCTTGCATTTAAACGCTGGTAATGAAACTGGCGGCGGAATGTTTCATATTATGTCCTTACTGAACCAATTGAATAAAGAGGAATGTTTGCTTGGTGTATTTGAAGAAGGTGAACTTTACCGGCGGGCCATGGCTTCCGGGATACAAACCGAACTTTTCAAGCAACAATCCAAATATGACCTTTCAATTTTGAAACCTTTACGGGACTTTATCCGTCTAAATAATATAGACATCATCCATACACATGGTCCGCGGGCGAATATATATGGTGCCTTTATAAAGCGCCTCATCAAATGCCCTTGGCTTCTTACTGTTCACAGTTCACCTCATCATGACTTTTTGGGGCAGGGCGTAAAAGGGAAATTGTTTACAGGCCTTCATGTAAGGTCATTTCAATATGCCGATCATATACTGGCAGTTTCCGACCGCTTTAAGCAAGACTTGATTGATAAAGGAATCCATTCTTCAAAAATAACAAAGATCCTAAACGGAATTGACTTTGAAACGGAATTGCCTTTCCCGCTTCAAAGAGAAGATTTCGGGTTCGGGAAGGATGATTTCATCGTCATCATGCCTGCAAGGCTTGAACCGGTGAAAGGCCATGAATTTGCTTTAGCGGCATTAAGTGAAGTGGTATCGGAATTCCCGAATGTGAAGCTGTTGCTTGCAGGGGACGGGAGCAGGAGATCTGCTCTGGAAGAGATGGTCTCGGAAAAGGGATTATCCGATCATGTGCACTTTTTAGGGTATCGTGAAGATTTAGAACGAATCTATCCGTTAGGGGACATCACATTATTGACTTCATTAAGCGAAAGTTTTCCACTTGTTTTGCTTGAAGGAGCAAGATCGGGTCTTCCGGCAATCACAAGTGATGTCGGAGGTGTACAGGAATTGATTCCAGATCGGAGCAAGGGCTGGATTACGGATATCGGCAATGTTGAACAGCTGAAATTGGCCATCTGCAATGCCATGGAATTAAAAAAATCCGGAGACCTGACAAAGATAGGGTCGGATTTACAAAAATTTGCAAAAAGCAACTTTTCTATAGAGATTTTAGCCAAAAACGTATATAATGTTTATTTGAGGATGAAAAATTAAAATAAGCATTTATATATAGGTTTTCATATAGAACGATACGGGTATTAGATTTTTAGTGGAATTGAGGTGGTTCTTGATGTTAATAGGGGCCTTGTTGGTAGCCTTTTTATTATCCATTTTTTTGACTCCTTTTGTCGGAAAGCTGGCCTTTAAATTAGGAGCTACCGATAAACCGAATGAGCGAAAAGTGCATAGTAAAATTATGCCGCGCATGGGCGGTTTAGCTATATTTTTGAGTTTTTTCATTACCTTCTTACTTTTCATGAATGACTTTCGGGAGCAGTTGCCCCTTCTGGTGGGAGCCCTTGTCATCATTTTGATCGGGATGGCTGATGATATTTTTGAACTAAGAGCTGCGCCCAAATTCCTGGGCCAGGTTTTGGCGGCCCTCATTATCGTATTATGGGGCGGTCTTGAAGTGGAATTCATCAATTTGCCGTTCTTTACCGATACACTTGAATTTGGTGTTTTTAGTATACCGATCACAATTTTGTGGATAGTCAGCATCATTAATGCAATAAACCTGATAGATGGACTGGATGGCCTTGCAGGCGGTGTCTCAACGATCGCATTGGTGACAATTGCAACCATGGCCCTTATTAAAGGGGACATATTTGTTGCTATGGTTGCATTGATCGTGATTGGAAGCACTCTTGGCTTTTTGAAATATAACTTTCATCCGGCAAAGATTTTCATGGGAGATACAGGTGCATTATTCTTAGGTTACATCATTGCCGTTCTATCCCTGTTAGGGTTTAAAAACGTTACGATGATTTCATTGATCGTACCGATCATCATTTTGGGTGTTCCCATTTCGGATACATTTTTCGCGATTATCCGCAGGGTCGTCAATAAACAGCCGATCTCGGCTGCTGATAAATCCCATTTACATCACTGTTTGATAAACTTGGGATTCACTCATAAGCAGACTGTCTTGCTCATTTACGCTTTAGCTGCTTGCTTTGGCTTAGCGGCCATAATCTTTTCATTTGCAACGATGTGGGGAGCTTTGATCCTTGTGACGGGACTCCTGCTGATCATAGAGATTTTTGTGGAGAAAATTGGTTTGGTCAATTCAAACTACCAGCCGTTGCTCAAGATGCTCAACTTTAAAAACAAGCCATGACCATTTTGGAAATAGATTACTAGATTAGCTAATATAAATAAAAGCCACCAATCGTTTAAAGAAACGGTTGGTGGCTTTTTTTGCTGTATTGAGAGTGGAACATTTAAGGCTGTATGCTAAGCATGTCATTTCATATAAGTTAAGCTGAAAAGGAAACCCCCACTCATGACGAGTGGGGGGCCTCACGTTATTCTTGTATTTGTGATTGAACTGCTTCAGTTTGATTGCCTTCATTCGGTCCCAGGTTCAAGTGGGATTGAAGCAACAGCTTAGTGTTCGCTACTGATGTATCGTTCAGCTGATAATAATAGGTTCCGTTAATGGTAGAATCCTGACCTTCGAGTTTGATGGTTTCAAGATTGAGTCCTTTATCGGTAGTTACATATTTTATAAAACCTCTCATTTGTGAGAATTGAAGGTTCGTTGTCATATTGTCACCGACAGCTTCCATTACATCTGTATATTTCGTCAGTGATCCGGCAGAGGTTGCTTTGGCAATGATGGCCCTTAGGACTTCCTGCTGACGTTCACCGCGTTGGATATCACTATCCTTTTTACGTGTCCGTGCAAACGCTAATGCTTCCTCACCATCAACGGTCTGTAATCCTTCTTCAAGATGGATGGCATTCTTTTTGTCATGTGAATCGATTTCATTTATTTCATAAGGGACATCTACTTCGATACCATCCAATGAATCTACGACATCGATGAAAGCATTAAAGTTCATGCGAACATAATAATCGACAGGGATATCGAATAACTCCTCTACGGTGTCCATCGTCGCCTTTGGTCCGCCGGCTGCGTGGGCCGCGTTGATTTTCGTGGTTACGCCTTTGGCTGGCACGTACACATAGGAATCACGTGGAATGCTTAATAGTTTTATAGATTTTTGATCTTTATTGAATGTGGCCAGAATTAAAGCATCCGAGCGGGAATTTCCTTTTAAGTCACGGTCCTTACTATCATCGATCCCTATGAAAAGGATCGAGAAATTATCTTCGAGCGGGTCGATCGCTGCATTTCGCTTTGCTGATGCCTCCACAGGGTCATAAGAATCACTGAATACGTTCTGGGCTTTCATATACAGGGTCGCAGCATACGTAGAAGCTCCCAGACCAAGTACCAGCAGGGGAACAAGCAACAACCAAAGCCTCTTTCGCCTTTTTTTCTTAGTTTTTTTAATTTTATAAACACGCCTAGTAGTAGACATCTTTTTCTTCTCCTTTTAAATAACGAATATCAGACATATATCGCTATTTTTCGAATCCTACAGTTTATATTTCGTCATATATCACACCTAATTTTACAATGATTTAATAATTTCGTAAAATAAATATTTCTTTTCAATTATATTACAGCATAAAAAAGGAAAAATATGCAGAAGTTTCTCAGGCGAATTCCTCTTCCAGATAAAGCATTTCTTCCTCAGTGATATGGCCTTGACCGTTTGTCAGCTCTGTAATCCATGCGGTATATGTCTCTTTTTGTGTTTCCTCGACATATACAAGGATATTGACCTGATCAAGGTACTGAATTTCCTTTATTTGATAAATGGAGGATCGCAATTCGTTTTCCAATTTCCCAAGCCAGGTATATTCGACGGTTGTTGAAATGACCCGCATTAGTTTTCTTACGACCACACCAGTTGCATTGATTCCTTCTGAAGTCGCTTTGCTGTAAGCGCGAATGAGACCGCCAGCACCAAGTTTTATGCCGCCAAAATACCGTGTGACAACAACAGCGGTGTCTTTCAGTTCTTTTTTCTTAAGTACTTCCAGGATAGGGACGCCCGCCGTTCCGCTCGGTTCCCCATCGTCGAGGGCTTTTTGGATTTGATTTTGTTCCCCGATCATATAAGCGGAACAATTATGTGTAGCATCTTTGTGCTTTTTCTTGATTTCCTGGATAAAGGCCTGTGCGGCATCTTCGGTTTCAACTCGGGCGATGTGGGAAATAAAACGGGATTTTTCAATGATGATTTCATGTTCGCCGCGACCTGCCACCGTTAAATATTGAGTGAGCATTACTATTCCACCTTCGTACTTCCTATTAGTTGATTTATTATAAGGCTTTGGGGAAAAAGTGGCAATGACGATTCATTTACATACCGCATGTGTAAAGAAACTTTAATATAAGAAAAAGCTGTACGTGTTATAATTAATTTCATTGCCTGTTATTGTTATTTGCTGGTCATATATTCTTAAAAGAATAACATTTTAGGAAAAACATGAGTTCTGTGCCATTATCCTGGCTTTGCTTTAACGCGTCCTCTCATTTCAGGGATTTTGCCATTTAATAAATGCATCTATTTCATAAGATAATCAATGGAGAAGAATATCCCATTTGATTGAAAAGGATATTTTGTATTAGGATAATAGAAACGGCTTTCTGCCTTTAATAGGCAGACTTAATGGCCGGGAATATGGATGTATAGTAAAAAGGTACATTTTAGGAAATCATAAAAGGGAATTAACGTATTTTTAATCTTTTTTTGGTACAATATGTTCATGAAGGTTACTTCATACAAAAGTTTCCAGAAATTTAGCCATTCATGAAAAAGGGAAAGAACTTTTTTCCATATACATAGTCTTTAAGACAATAAATTGTTTAAGTCTTTTGATTTAAGTGGAGGGATCTTAATGTCCATAAAAAAGGTTGATGCTAAAGCATTGGACAAGATCTTAGAAACAATGGTGAGCACTGTTAGTGAGAGTAAGGATGAGGTCTTTGATATCGGCGAACAATGCCGAAAGGATTTCGAGACATTATCAAAAGAGCTTGATGATGTGAAAATCAGGGTTGCCATTGTGATAACCGACAGCGATGCATTGGATTCGAAAGCCAGGTTTGCTCGAAAAAGGCTTTCAGAAGTCAGTATGCACTTCAACCATTTTTCTGAAGAACAGGTGCGCGATGCTTATGAAAGGGCACATAAGCTGCAAGTCGATTTACAAATTAACCGGCAATTGGAGAAAGAGCTCCGTAATCGCCGGGATGAGCTTGAGTTAAGGTTAAGGGGTCTTCAGCAGACGATCGATAAAGCGGTGCATCTCGTTTCGCAAATATCGGTAGTGCAGAATTATTTGACACAGGATCTTAAATTTGTGGGAGAAGCCCTTCAAGAAGCGAAACGCAAACAGGACTTCGGCCTGAAAATAATCGAGGCCCAGGAGCAGGAACGTAAAAAGCTCTCACGAGAAATTCATGATGGTCCTGCGCAAATGCTGGCAAACGTCATGATGCGCTCAGACTTGATAGAACGAGTGCAGCGGGAGAGAGGCCCTGATGAAGCGTTAGTGGAAATCCGCAGTTTGAAGGTCATGGTAAGGAATGCTTTATATGAAGTGCGCAGGATCATCTATGACCTTCGCCCTATGGCGCTTGATGATTTAGGCCTTGTACCTACCCTCAGAAAGTACCTGCAAACGACCGAAGACTATAATAATGGCGTGAACCTGAATTTCGTCAACCTTGGACAGGTCAAAAGGCTTCCTTCCGATATGGAGGTCGCATTATTCAGGCTGGTCCAAGAGGCTGTACAAAATTCATTGAAGCATGCGGACCCCAAACAGATTCAAGTTAAACTGTCGATTTCCAAGGAGATGGTAACCGTCGTCGTCAAAGATGATGGAAAGGGGTTTGACTCTTCGATTCAAAAAGAAGGTTCATTTGGCTTGGTAGGAATGAGGGAAAGGGTCGAGCTGCTGGAGGGTGAAATGACGATCGATTCACAACCGGGGGCAGGCACTTTGGTATTTATACAAGTTCCCTACCATGATAAATTATAGTGAATAGACATATTAAATAGAAACTAGGAGGAAGAAGCCGTTGAAGACTAGTATCATCATTATCGATGACCATCAGCTTTTCCGTGAAGGCGTAAAGCGCATATTAGATTTTGAATCATCCTTTGATGTTGTTGCCGAGGGTGATGACGGAAGCGAAGCGATGGACCTCGTTGAAACACATAAACCTGATGTTGTTATCATGGATATCAACATGCCGACCATGAATGGGGTCGAAGCAACAAAAATGCTCGTGAACCGTTACCCTGAAACAAAAGTCATCATCCTTTCCATTCATGATGATGAAAACTACGTGCAGCATGCATTGAAAACAGGAGCACAAGGTTATCTTTTGAAAGAAATGGACGCAGATGCGTTGATTGATGCTGTGCGTGTAGTCGCTGAAGGCGGCTCATACCTTCATCCGAAGGTGACCCATAATTTAGTTAAAGAATATCGCCGCTTAGCAGCTGAAGAGGGTGCTGATCGTGATTCCGTACATACGATAGAAATCAGGAGGCCGCTTCACCTATTGACTCGACGCGAATGTGAAGTGCTTCAACTTTTAGCGGACGGGAAAAGCAACCGGGCCATCGGAGAAACTCTATATATCAGTGAAAAGACAGTCAAGAACCATGTGAGTAACATTCTACAGAAGATGAATGTGAATGACCGTACACAAGCGGTTGTCCTAGCTATTAAAAATGGCTGGGTGGAAGTGAAGTAATTAAAGCGTTCGATATGTCCGGCTCTTCAGATACCGCAATGCGTGCTGAAGGGCCGGTTTTTTTTTGGTGGATAACTGATTCATATTCTTGGTTTCATAATGCAGAAAGCTATTAATGCAAATGAAGGTATTTTCAGATAGAATGGTGAATATGATACAGAGTAAATTTTTATAAGGATGGTACTATTATGAAAACCGCAGTCGTAACAGATAGCACTGCATATATACCTAAGGAAATACGTGATCGTTTACATATACATATGATGCCGCTTAATGTCATTTTTTCCAATGAAGCTTACCGGGAGGAAGTTGATATAACTGCGGATGAGTTTTATCAGGAAGTGAAGATGCAGGAGAAATTGCCGACCACTTCACAGCCGCCAATCGGGAAGTTTGTCGAGAAGTTCGAGGAACTGCAAAAAGAATATGATGATGTCATTTCCATTCATTTATCGAGCGGCATCAGCGGAACGTATCAAGGAGCTGTATCTGCAGGTGAAATGGTCGAAGGGATTAGGGTTCATGCCTTTGATTCGGAAATCAGCTGCATGGTACAGGGGTTTTACGTGATCGAGGCGGCAAAGATGGCACTTGATGGTAAAAGTGCAGAGGAAATCATGGCAAGGCTCGAAGAAATGAAACCATCGGTAAGGGCCTACTTCATGGCAGATGATCTATCCCATCTGCAGCGCGGCGGCCGCTTAAGCAGTGCCCAAGCATTGATTGGCAGCCTGCTTCAAGTGAAGCCTGTCCTCCATTTTGTTGATAAAGTCATCGTCCCGTTCGAAAAAATCCGTACAAGAAAAAAGGCGATGAAACGGATTGCCGATTTACTTGGGGAAGACGCGGCAATCGGCGAGAAGTATAAAGCCGTCATCATTCATGCAAAACGGGAAAGTGAAGCTAGAGACTGGAAAGCCGAACTTGAAGCACGGTTCCCAAATGTCGAGTTCGGCATCAGCTACTTCGGGCCAGTAATCGGAACGCATCTGGGAGAAGGTTCAATGGGGATGGGCTGGTATAAAATTTAAGCTGTGACGCCTTTACTAAGTGAAAGGCGTTTTTTCATGGAGTAAAAAGCGAATGATAAGGAGGATTGTAATTTATCCGGAAATGGAGGTTGCAATTTGGATTGTGTACAAGCATATCCCTAAAGTATACAGAACTACTAATTATTGGTATATTGTTTAAGTGCTATGGTGCTAAAGTTCTATATTTTAAAAGGTCTTCTTCATGGGTTTACGTAAGTGATTTTTATGCCTTCTGGAGTAAAACTCAGTCTACAAAAAGTAGTGCTAGTAAATCTACGCTAATTAGTTATGAAGATGAAGGGGATGTAATTCAGTTTAAGAAAAAGCATAAAACAAGATACTCTCATTCTATGTTTGTTTATGAAAAATCTAATGGCACCCTATATTTATCAGGCCACACAGATAATAATCTTAAAAGGAACTTCAAAAACATGAGTCCTGATTGGATTAAGTATCGCGTTATAAAATTTTAAATAGGAGGTGAAATGTTTGAAGAAAAAAAATATCTTGATTGTCGTATTATTATTTTTTGTGATATTGGTAGGGCTTTATTGGTATAGTTCTTCAGGAAAAATATGGGGGAAGTCTGAAAATAATATGTGGAAAGCAACATACAAAAAGAATAGAGATCCTAGTGAAGTTTATGGATGGGTTGCTTCTATTAAGCAGAGTAACAAGAATAAAGATGCAGTAGTTAAAAAAATTATTTTTCAGGAAGATGATAAAGTCTTAGTTGAGGTAACCGACTTTGCTCCTGGTAAAAGTGAGGATGGTATAGTCCACAAGATTAACCCTTTAGACTACCCTGACTTTTACCAAGCAGATGCTCCTAAAAAGGGATTAACCTATAAAATTTCCGTAACGTGGGAAAAAAATAGCAAACAACACACGGATACATTTACTCTCGATTAATTTAAAAAGAAAGTGCAGGCTAATTCCTGCTCTTTTTATAGTTTTATTTTCAAGGCTGTTGCCTAAATAATTGACTGTCCACTCACAGCACCCTAATCGGAAAGGAAAAGTAATGGCTTTAAGGGTTGGTTCCCAAATGTCGAGTTCGGCATCAGCTACTTCGGTCCAGTAATCGGAACGCATCTGGGAGAAGGTTCAATGGGGATGGGCTGGTATAAAATTTAAACTGTGACGCCTTTACTGAAAGGCGTTTTTTCATGGAGGAAAAAGGAATCCGGGAGTAAAAAGCGAATGATAAGGGGGAGTGTAATTTATTAAGAAAAGGAGGCTGCAATTTGGAAAACATGAGCATTTCCCCCCCTTATTCCCCGGAACTCCAGAACCATCTCACAGGAAAACACCTTTTGGCCTTCGAAATCCCCTTCTCCCAAGAACTCCTCGCAGAGCACCTCAAGAATGGGTATGTCTCGGAAACTTGCGGCGTGCAATCGGGGAACGGCAGTTATAACTGTGTACGCTGCGGTAACAAAGATCAAACGTTGTTTTATACTTTCCCTTGCAAGATTTGCAAGCAAGATTGCACCTATTGCCGCTCATGCGTCATGATGGGACGGGTCAGTGAATGTGCAAAGCTTTATAGGTGGACCGGACCCTGCGTTCAGTTTACGATTCCTGACAATGTGATGAGGTGGGCAGGCACTTTAT